>JAYSUY010000121.1:0-6297 GCA_043718855.1 Saprospiraceae bacterium
CAAGTTTGAAGGCCGTGTCAACAACAACACGATTAACGTCGGCGCTGGCTTTGGCTCAGGCGCAGGTGTGCGTGTAAACGCCCAGGGCAACCAAAACAGCGTCATTGAGATCAAGAACAATACCATCACAGGCGCCGACGATTATGGCATTACCACCAATGCTACCTTGGGCTCTGGTCGGCTCGATGCAACGATTACGGGCAATACCGTATCCCTGAGCAATCTTGGTTTTTATGGCATCCACGCTGCTGCAGGCAATTCGGGCAGCATCCATACCAATAAACTCTGCGCCAACGTAGCCAACAATAATACGAACGGTGTGCCGGGTGGCGCTATTGGGGATTTCCAGGCGCGCGCAGCGACGGCGACACATGAGATATTGCTGCAAGGCGGTGGCGGGACGGTAGGTGCGAACTGGGATGCGAATACGAATACGCCCACGGTTGCCGGAGGCGCGATCATTTCGCAGTCGGGGGCAGGGGTGTTTACTTTTGGAGCGACGTGTAATTTACCATCTAATCCCAATTAGCATGATTGGTTGCAACACCTAACCAATTTCCAAAAGTTATCAATTCCCCACTGCAAAAACCTCAACGAACCCCGCACCATTGTTCGATTTTAAAAGAAATTCGCCATGACTTATACTTTTCAAAGCATTCAAAATCAGGCCCTTGCCACCCTCGTGCTGCTCCTCGCGGCCTTCATCGGGCAAGCCCAAAACCCCTTCCCCACCAGCGGCTTCACCCTGCCCAACGGCAAGACCATCGTCATCTCCTACGAGGTCACAGTGAACGCCAACGCCTGCCCCACCGGCACCGCCCCTGCCGCCAACATCAGCAACCAGAGCAACGTGAGCGGCTCCAACTTCGCCACAGTGCAGACCTACGAGACCAACATGGCCTCGCCCGACCCCACGCTCACGCCCTTCGGCGGCCTCACGCTTGGCAACCTCGTGTACAAGGACGTGAACAAAGACGGCGACTACGACGCTGGCACCGACACGCCCATTGACGGCGTAAACCTCCGGCTCTACCTTGATGACGGCGACGGCGTGCTTGACGCGGGCGACGGTGCCCACATCGCCACAGCCACCACGGCGAGCGGCGGCCTGTATTCCTTCAACGTTTGCCCCGGCAACTACATCGTGGAGGTCATCCCTTCCAACTTCAACTCCGGCGGCGCGCTCTACGACAACGCCCTGAGCGCGGGCCTCATCAGCAGCCCCGTAGGCGGCGCGCCTGACCCCGACAACGACGTGGACAACGACGACAACGGTGACCCGGTGAGCGGCTTCGGCGTAGCCTCCCAAGCCATCACGATGGCCTACGGCGCGGAACCGAACGGGGCAGACCTAAACACCAACAACACCCTCGACTTCGGCTTCCAAACGCCCACCACCGTCACCATCGGCGACAGGACGCTGGCCGAAGGCACGGGCGGCGGCCCTACTGCCTTCAACTTCACCGTCACCCGCAGCGACAATAATGCTGCTTTCAGCCTTACCGTGAATACCGCCGGAGGCACCGCCACCAGCGGCACCGACTTCACGGCCATCAGCGGCGGCACAGTCTCCTTCACCGCAGGCGGAAACCTCATGGAAACCGTCACCGTAAACGTGACCCACGACAACATCGTGGAAGCCGATGAGACCTTCACGGTCGTGCTTTCTGGCCCGCCCAACGGCATAGCGCTGAGCGACGATACGGGCCTCGGCACCATCAACAACGACGACGTGGCGGTGGTGACCCTCACGGGCGGCACTTCGCAAAACGAGGGTACAAGTTTTGTTTTCACCGCTACGCTGAACAACCCCGTGCAAGGCGGCTTCACCATCGCCTACGCCACCAACGACGGCACGACCAACCCCGCCACCACCGCCGACAACGATTACACCGACAACGATGGACCCGCGCTCAGTTTTGCCGGAACGGCAGGTGAGATGAAAACCATCACGGTGAACACCAGCACCGACAATAAGGTGGAGTTGGATGAAACGTTCACCGTCACACTTGGCAGCATCACAGGCGCGCCCGCTGGCGTGACCGCCGCCGGCTCGCCGCAAACAGGCACCATCACCAACGACGACGCGGCCACCGTGAGCATCGCCGCCAACGTCAGCCAATCGGAGGCCACAACGCCGCAAGCCTTCTCCGTCACCCTCAGCAACCCGGTGGACGTGAACGTGACGGTGAATTTCAACACCGCAAACAACACCGCCACGACGGGCGACAACGACTATACAGGTATTCTCAATCAGTTGGTTACGTTCAATGCTGGCACCACGACGAGCCAAACCGTCAACGTGGCCGTGACCAACGACAACAAGGTGGAGGCTGATGAAATTTTTGACGTAAGCATCGGCACCCTCGCGGCGGGCGGGCGCAACGTGTCGCTCGGTACGTCCGCCCGCACGGGCACCATTCTGAACAACGACGCGGCCACCGTGACGCTCAAACCCGTGGCCGGTGTCACACAAAACGAGGGCAACAGCGGCACCACCAACTTCGTATTCACGGCTGAATTAGACAATCCCGTGCAGGGCGGTTTTACAGTGCCTTACACCACCAACGACGGCTTGGCCACCACAGCCAACAACGATTATCAGGACAATGACGGCACCTTGACATTTGCCGGCACGATGGGCGAGGCCAATACCATCACCGTGCTGGTCAACGGCGATTTCATTGTGGAAGCGAACGAGGGGTTCACCGTAGCTCTGGGCGCCATTTCCGGTGCCCCGGCCGGCGTGAGCGTGGCCGGATCGCCGAAAAGCGGCCTGATCGTCAACGACGAAATTGATTTTGGCGACGCGCCCGACAGTTACGGCACGCTGCTGGCCAACAACGGGGCGCGGCACTTAACCTCCCTGATCGTGAAACTGGGTGCCACGGTCGACGGCGATGCCGACGGCCAGCCCGGGGTTTTGGCCGACGGCGACGACACGGATGCCGAGGGAGATGACGACGATGGCGTGACCCTGCCCTCTGCCCTAGTGCTCAACACCACGGCCAACATCAGCCTCGAGGCATCGATGAACGGTTCCGTCAATGGTTGGGTGGATTTCAACATCGACGGCGATTTCACCGACCCGGGCGAGTTGGTATTCAACCAACAGGCGGTCGTGGCAGGTGCCAATGCCCTGTCCTTCGCCGTTCCGGCAGGTGCCACGGCGGGCAGCAGTTATGCGCGTTTTCGCTTTACCCAAGGAGCCGTGCCGACCGTGCCGACGGGCCTGCAAACCACTGGCGAGGTGGAGGACTATCAAGTCAACATCGTCAACACCCAGTTCTCCATAGACGACCCGATGGTAACAGAAGGCAACAGCCCCAACACGAGCAACCTCACGTTCCGCATCAGCCGCAGCGTGAATGCCAACGCTTGTTCGGTGCAGTACGGCATCACGGGCGGAACGGCCACTTCTGGCACAGACTATCAGGCATTTGCGAACGGAACGGCCAGTTTCACGGCGGGCGGCGCATTTTCCCAGACTATCACGGTGACGGTCATCGGCGACAACACAGTGGAACTCAACGAGACGGTGCTGATGATGCTGAACACTCCCGTGAACGCCTCCATCCTCGACGGTAGCGGCAGTGGCGAAATCACCAACGACGATCAGGGCATCATCACCATCAGCAACGCGACGGTGACGGAGGGCGACGCGGGCACGGTGAACGCGACCTTCGACATCACGATGAGTAACCCCTCGGACGCGAACGTGGTGTTCGGTTTTTCTGCGCAAGACGGTACAGCCACCTTCGTCAACCAAGACTATCAAGCCACGGGCAGCACCCACACGCTCACGCCCGGCCAAACCATGAAGCAGGTGATGGTGCCAGTGGTCGGCGATTGCGCCATCGAGCCGAACGAGACGTTCTTCATGCGTCTCGCCAGTTTGAACCCCACTGGCCGCAACGTCATTTTCAGCGGCAGCGGGGCCACGCTCGACGGCACCGGCATCATCACGAACGACGACGCGCTGCCGGTCATCACTTGCCCCGGCGAGTTTTCCCAAAATGCTGGAGCAAACACCTGTTTTGCACAGGTCACCATCCCGCTGCCCACCACGAGCAGCGTCTGCGGCAGCAGCTCGCTGGACTGGCGCGCCCGCACAGTGGATGCGAACAACGTGCCGCTCCAGTCCTTCTCCTCCTTCCAGCCTTCCAACAACAACATCATCAATGCCCAAGTGGGCCGCTTCGAGGTGGAATGGCGCGTGACGGACGGCTCCGGGGCCAGCACCTGCAACTTCTATTTCAATGTGGTGGACAACCAGCCGCCCACGATCAGTTGCCCGATGAGCCAAACCCAAAGTGCCAATTCAGGTCAGTGCAGTGCGGTGGCGACTTACGCCACACCAACGGCAATGGATAACTGCACTGGAGCGACGGTGATGCGCACGAGCGGCTTGGTGAGCGGATCGGCCTTCCCGGTAGGTATCAACACGGTGATTTGGAAAGTCACCGACGGGGCAGGCCTTACGGTCACTTGCTCGTTCAGCATCACGGTGACAGACAACCAAATCCCAAGCATCACCTGCCCAGCGAACGCAGTTCGCAGCACTGATCCCGGACTGTGCAGCGCGGTAACGACCTACGCAAGTCCCACATTTTCAGACAACTGTAGCGGTGTGAGTATCCAGCGTACGGCTGGCCCTGCCAGTGGCTCGGCCTTCCTGCTGGGGCAGACGATGGTGGAGTGGAAAGCCACCGACGCATCGGGCAACATGTCCATCTGCCAGTTCACCGTCACGGTCGTCGATGCGCAGTTGCCCGGCATCACTTGCCCCAGCAACATCGTGCTCAACACCGACGCGGGGCTTTGCACGGCGGTGGTGACTTACGCCAACCCGACTGCTGCGGACAACTGCGCGGGCGTGACGGTGGTGCGCACCAGCGCGGCGAACACGGCCAGCGGCTCGGCTTTCCCGAAGGGGCCTACTACGGTGACTTGGGAGGCTCGAGATGCAGCCAGCCCGGCCAACACGAAGTCCTGCTCCTTTGTCGTCACGGTGAATGATAACCAGTTGCCCAGCATCACCTGCCCGGCCAACCAGGCTAAGGGTACTGACCTCAACGTATGCACGGCGGCGGTGGCTTACGCAAATCCGTCAGCCACAGACAACTGTACGCCGCCACCGACGGTCACCATCCAGAGCGGTTTGCCGAGCGGTTCGGCTTTCCCGAAGGGCATCACCGTCGTGACTTGGAAGGCCACCGACGGGGCGGGCCTCACCAAGACCTGTACCTTCCGGGTGACGGTGAACGACACGCAGGCTCCGACCATCAGTTGCCCTGCCAGCCAGAGCCTGAACACGGATGCGAACCTGTGCAGCGCGGTGGCGACCTACACCACGCCGACGGGTGCCGACAACTGTACGCCACCGCCTACTGTGGTGAAAATGAGCGGCTTGGCCTCTGGATCGGCTTTCCCGAAGGGCAGCAGCACGGTGGTGTGGAAGGCGACGGACGGGGCGGGCCTGACGAAAACCTGCTCGTTCACCGTGACGGTGACGGATGCACAGTTGCCGACGATCACTTGCCCCAACAACATCGCGGTGACGGGCAGCGGCCCATCATGCAGCGCGACTGTGACGTACCCAAACCCAACAGCGACAGACCATTGCGGAATCGCTTCCAACATCCTGCTGAGCGGCCTGGCCAGCGGGTCTACCTTCCCGCAGGGGGTGACCACCAACGTGTGGCGGGCGACGGACAACAGCGGACTGACGAAAACTTGCGCGTTTACGGTGACGGTGGCGTGTGGGGCGAGCGCAAATAGTTCGAAGTTTGAAGTTCGAAGTTTGATGTTTGAGAGCGGCATGGGATTGTCAAATCTGAGCCATTTGGAACTGCGGATAGCTCCGAACCCTGTGACGACAGGGGAGGTAACGGTCACGGTGGAAGGCTTGGGCGAGCGTGGCGGCGAGTTGCTGGTGTTCGACCCGCTGGGCAGGATGGTACTGCGGCAAATGCTGGCAGCTGGTCAGCGCACGGCGAAGTTGAATGTTGGGGGGGCGGCGTTTTCGAGCGGCTTGTACCAAGTCAGCCTGCGCGCCGAAAACGGCACAGTGACGAAGACGCTGGTGGTAAGCAGGTAGGAATGATAAGGAACGGTGCTGGAATAAAGGTACAGATTTGGCGGGCTTGTTTGCCCCCTGTTTTCGTTGCTCGTCGGTTGTTTAGGCACCACTAAACGCCCTCCTCCCGCCTCAACGAGAAGCAAAACGCCTCCCCAAATCTGTACCTTTATTCCCGCACCGTTCCTAAGGAACGAAATGGCTCAATAGACGACCAA
>JAYSUY010000122.1:0-19644 GCA_043718855.1 Saprospiraceae bacterium
GTGCTCGTGAGCGTCTGCGACGCGATACGTGCTGTGTGCAAGTCTCCGACTTGTGTTACTTTCGTTCGTTGTTTTATTCGCAAGTCGGAGACTTGCAGAGACTACGTATCGGGTCACAGACCCTCACGAGCATAGTTCACAGACCCTCACGAGCATAGGTGCGAGACACGCACAACCATCACATCATCAACCACATAGCCGCCCAGCCATGAGTCGCTACAAAATCCTCGATCAGCACGGCCTCAACTTCGTCACCCTCACCGTCGTGGACTGGGTGGATGTGTTCGTCCGCAAAACCTACAAGGACATCATCCTCGACAGCCTGCGGCATTGCCAGAAAGAAAAAGGATTGGTGGTGTACGCCTACGTCATCATGAGCAGCCACGTCCACATGATTGTGGAGGCCAGCAACCCCAGCATCCCGCTCTCCGACATCCTGCGCGACTTCAAGAAATTCACGGCCAAAACCATCCTGCATGAAATTGAGCATGGCGGCTACGAAAGCCGCAGGGAATGGATGCTGCATCGTTTCGCTTATCGCGGCCACCAAGCCTCCGGCAATCGTCAGTACCAGTTCTGGCAATCCGACAACCACCCGATTGACCTGTACACCCTGCCGGTCATCGCCCAAAAAATCAGGTACATCCATGAAAATCCTGTGCAGGAGGGCTGGGTGCTGGAAACCGTACACTACCCGTACAGCAGTGCCTCGAACTATGCGACGGATGCGGGTTTGCTGGACGTGGCAGTGGTGGATTTTCCGATGTCTTGGGTCGGGTATGTGCCAGGGACTTGATGGCCTCCGTTGGGTGCATTACTTTTGCCTTCCCATGATTTTACTCCGCTCTTTCCTCCTCCTCTTGCTGCTGGGCCTCTTGGCCCAGCGATGCACTGATGTGCCTGCCGCTTCGCCCGCTCCCGGCGACCGGGCTAAGGCCAATGCTCCCATCATCGCGCACTCACCCGAACTGACGGCTTTTTTGGAAGACTACGACCGTTATTTTCAGCAAGAAATGTCGCGCACCCAAACACCCGGCGCGGCGGTGGTAGTGGTGAAGGACAGCCAGATCGTGTTTTTGCGCGGCTACGGGCTGCGCTGTTGGGGTCGGCCCGACTCGGTGGATGCGAACACGGTGTTCCGCGTGGGGTCGCTGTCGAAGGGTTTTGCGGGGGTGCTGACTGGAGTGCTGGTACAGGAGGGTGCGTTGCAGTGGACGGATTTGGTACAAAAACACTACCCGCAGTTCAGCCTGCGCGACCGCAAGCAAGCAGAGCGGGTGCGGCTTTGGCACTTGCTTTCGCACACTACGGGGCTGCCCTACCATGCTTACACCAACCTGATCGAGCGGAACATGAGCATCCCGCGCATCGTGGAGGAGTATTTCCCGAAGGCCCCGATGAGCGGTCGGGAAGGAGAGTTTTACAGTTACCAGAATGCCGCGTTTTGTGCGGTGGAGGAGGTGATGCGCCACGCTACGGGCCGCTCGTACGTCCAACTTTTATCCGAAAAAATCCTGCATCCCGCGGGCATGGCTTCAACTTCCTGCGATTTTGCCTCTATGCAGCACACGACGAACAAGGCACTGCCCCAGTTTTTTACGGGCTACGGCTGGCGGGCTGACTCGATTTCGCCGCTGTACTACAATGCCGCTGCCGCTGGTGGTGTGAACGCGAGCATCGCCGACATGGGCCAGTGGCTGCGCTTGCTGCTGGGGCATCGGCCCGATGTGGTGGCTGACTCAACGCTCCGCAGGGTGTTTCGCCCGGTGGTGCGCACGGATAAGGAGCGCCGCGTTTTCTCCGGCTGGATCGCCCGCGACCAAGCGGCCTACGCGATGGGTTGGCGCTCGCTCGTGACCCCGAAGGGCGACACGATCGTGTATCACGGGGGCTATGTCAACGGTTTTAAGGGTGAGATTGCGCTGAACCGCCGCGACGGTATCGGGATATGTGTGTTGTTTAATGCGCACACGGAACTGAGCCGGACGTGTGTGCCGAAATTTTTTGTGGGGTGGGCGGGTAAAAAGTAAAAGGCAAGGGGCAAGGGGGCAAGAGGCAAAGGACAAACGGCAAGGGGCAAGGGGCAAGGGGCAAGGGGCAAAAGGCAAAAGGCAAAAGGCAAAAGGCAAAAGGCAAAAGGCAAAAGGCAAAAGGCAAAAGGCAAAATTTAAAACAGCAAAATAGCAAAACAGCAAAATTTAAAACATAAAACCGCAAAAGGCCAGCGACAATAAACCCACGGCCAGTTGACCGATTTGCCGCAAATTGCAGTCTCATTTTTACCGCCCCGCGATGCGTTGCGCCGTTCATAGTCCATCGTTTATCATTTATACTTCATAGACCACCCAATGAAGGAGACAAAATTCATCGAACAGAATCAGGAGAAATGGTCGGAGTTTGAAGACTTGCTCCAGCAGCAGCAGCGCGACCCGGCGCGGCTGAACGATCTGTTCATCCAGATCACCGACGACTTGTCGTATGCCCGCACGTTTTACCCCAACCGCTCGGTGCGGATGTACCTCAACGGGCTGGCGCAGCGGGTATTCCACAACGTGTACCGGGGCAAGCAAGTGCCGAAGGGCTGGGTGCGCCGCTTCTGGTCGCAGGAATTGCCGCAGATCATGTGGGAGAGCCGCAAGGCGTTGCTGGTGGCGTTTTCGCTGTTCGCGCTGGCCTTCGTGGTGGGCGTGGTGTCGAGCATGATCAACCCTGATTTTGCCAACGTGATACTCGGCTCGGAGTATGTGACGATGACCGAGGAGAACATCCGCAACGGCGACCCGATGGGTGTGTACAAGCGCGAAGGGCCGTTTGGGATGACGAGTTACATTGCCGCGAACAACCTGCAAGTGGCGTTTTTTACTGCCGTGCTGGGCGTGGCGGCTTCCATCGGTACGGTGTTCATCATCCTGAAAAATGGGGTGATGGTGGGTGTATTCCAGTATTTTTTCATTACCAAAGGCGAGTTTTGGAACTCGTTTCTGACGATCTGGATACACGGGACGCTGGAAATCAGTGCGATCATCATCGCTGGTGCGGCTGGTCTGGTGGCGGGTAGCGGGCTGTTGTTTCCGGGGACCCACACGCGGGTGCAGGCCTTCCAGATCACGGTGCGGCGGGGTATGAAAATCTTTTTGGGGGTGGCCCCGGTCATCTTGTTGGCTGCTTTTTTCGAAGGTTTCCTGACGCGCTATACCGATACGCCCGATGTGGTGCGGCTGTTTTTTATCCTCACATCGCTGGCTTTTGTGTTGTGGTATTTTGTATGGCTGCCGTGGCACAAGGCGCGAAGCGGCGGTTTTCAACAGCCGGTACACGACAAGGAACTGCCGCCCGACAGGGAACAGGCGATGGATTTTACGGTGATCAAAACTTCTGGTGAGGTGCTGACCGATGCTTTCACCGTGATGCGCCGCCACCCGATGACGGTGCTGCTGGGGTTGGTAGGCACTACTGCAATGTTTGCGCTCACGGCTTTTGCCGTGTCAGAAAAACCTGTAGCAGAGACATTTGTGTACGAAGATGGCTGGCTGGGTGTGCTGGGTGGTACGGTGGAGTTTTTCCGAAACGACCCGGTGCCGTACCTGCTGTACTTCCACATCGTGTTGCTGGCCGTGCTGGCCGTAGCGGTGTTTCGGGCAGTAGAGCAAGAAATGGACACAGAGAAATACCCGCTGTTCAGCCTGCGGCAAATGGCTGTGCGTGGCTTGGTGCTGCTGCTGCCTATGCCGGGTTTGGTGTTGTTGCACTGGGGCGGGGCTAATGTGTTGTCATGGATGGCGGCGATGACACTTTGCCCGCTGGCGGCATTTTGGGCAGCGACCATTTATTTTGAAGATGCAAACCCCCTCTCCGCGCTGGGCCGCACGTTTTCGATGATGCGCTGGGGCATCTCGTTGGGCTTAGGTTTCCTGACGGTGAACCTCAGCATCTTGCTGTTCACGTTTCTCGATTTCCCGATTTGGAAGATGGTGATGGAGTTTTTCAGTTGGCTGATGCCGACGAGTGACGATTCGGGGCGGCGGTTCTACGCCGTGTTTACCACTTGCACGGCGGCGGCGATCATCTACTTCCTGTTTCTGCTCACCGTGCTGTGCGGTGCGATGCAGTATTTTTCTGACCGAGAAGTACACGACGCTGATCACTTGGGCGAAGGCGTGGAAAAAATCGGGATGACCCGGCGGATACGGGGGCTGCTGAGGGAATAGGGGAGGAACAATGAGGTATGAACGATGAACGATGAACAGTTCGCGGCGCATGGCTCATTGGTTATCGTTCATCGTTTATCGTTCGTTTTCTTGCTATGAAAAAACTGTTGTTCCTCCTGCTCACCTTCCTCGCTTTCTGCTGCCCGCTCGCTGCGCAGGACGAGCCGGAGGTGCTCCGCGACGCTGAGGAGGTCGAAATTTTGGAAGAAACCAGCGAGGAGGTCGAGTATGTAGCCCCGCCCGTCACCCCGCCGCCGCCCGTGGAGCCCGTAGCCGCCCGGCCCGTAGCTGCTGAGAAATGGGCCGATGCCGCTGCTGGGTTGGATTACAGCAAGGATCGCCCGAAGCCGCCCAGACCGGAGCGGCAGCCGCGTACTTCCAGCAACTTCGACTGGGGCGGACTGGGCAAGTTGGGCGAATTGCTGCAAGTCCTGCTGATCATCGCTGCGATAGCGGGTATCGGCTACGGCATTTACAGGATGCTGCAAGAGCCGCGCAACCGCAGCATCCTGCGGGCGAAGGACGGCGTGGAAATCACCGAAGCCAACCTCGACCAGTACCTGCACGAGACGGATTTGGAGCGTTTCCTCCGCGCTGCGATCGCCAACGGCAACTACGCGCTCGCCATTCGGCTTTACTACTTGCAGACAATCAAGGATTTATCGGAACGCGGAGCCATCAAGTGGGCCAAAGAAAAAACCAACCGCGATTACCTCCGCGAGATGCGCAACCACACACAGCACGATGCTTTCCGCACGGCCACCCGCACTTTTGAGCGCGTTTGGTACGGCAACGATGGCTTGAGTGCCGATGAGTTTGCCCGCATGGAGCCGCAGTTCAAAAGCCTGCTGGTGAACATCCAATAGACTTGATTCGCGTTGAAAATCAGGAAGTTGTTTGACTAACCCGGCGTTTTAACGCCGGAAAAAAGACGAGTAGAGGATGGGTTTTAACCCACAACAAGATGTCATGCTGTCCCGCTTGCCTCTATGCGGGTTAAAACCCGCTGAAAGGGTCGCATTCATGCCCGGCGTTAAAACGCCGGGTTAGTCAAAATTGATAAAACGCTGGTAATCAACTCGCAGCAAGTCTAATGACCACCCTCCTTCGCCCGCCGCTGGCGGGCTTCGGCGGGTAAACGGGTAAAAATGACGACTGACAAAATGACTCGCACCGCCGGCCTCTACCTCCACATCCCGTTCTGCAAGCAGGCTTGCCACTACTGCAACTTCCACTTTTCTACTTCATTGAAGCAAAAAGACGCGATGGTGGAGGCGATCCTACGGGAGTTGGAACTGCGCCGCGACTACCTCGGCGAAGCCGAACTCAGCACCGTGTACTTTGGCGGCGGCACACCTTCGCTGCTGGAAATCAGCGACTTGGTGCAAATTTTTGAAAAAATAAATGCGCTGTACCCCCTCACTTTTACCCGCCAAAGGAACGAAGGTGGGCCTCACCCCTCACTCCTCACTCCTCACTCGGAAGTTACCCTCGAAGCCAACCCCGACGACCTCACACCCGAAAAACTCCGTGACCTGCGCGACTACACTCCGGTAAACCGCCTCAGCATCGGCATCCAGTCCTTCGCCGACGATGACCTGCGCTGGATGAACCGCGCCCACACCGCCCGCCACGCCCGCCAGTGTCTCGACGATGCGCTTGCCGCTGGTTTCTACGACCTGACCATCGATCTCATCTACGGATCGCCCACCACCACCGATGCGCAGTGGGCTGAAAATCTGCGCATTGCGCTCGACTACGGCATCCCGCACCTCTCGGCGTACTGCCTCACGGTGGAAACAGGTACCGCGCTTGGCTACCGCGTGGCGAAGGGCCAGCAGCCTGCGATGGACGAGGAGCGGGCCGCCCGGCAGTTTGAACACCTGATGGAAGCCACCGCCGCACGGGGCTACGACCACTACGAAATCAGCAACTTCGCTCAGCCAGGTCGCCACGCCCGCCACAACTCCAACTACTGGCTCGGTGTGCCATATTTGGGCGTTGGTCCTTCGGCGCATTCGTTCGATGGCCACAGCCGTCAGTGGAATGTGGCCAACAACGCACTGTACATCAAGAGTTTAATGGAGGGTAGCATCCCCTGTGAGATAGAGCAACTCACCCCGGCCATGCGCTACAACGAGTATGTGATGACTGCACTGCGCACCATGTGGGGAGTCTACTTGGGCAAAATCCGCGACATGGGCGAGGCGTTCGAGCGGCATTTCGCAGCAGCGGTGCAGCCCTACTTGGCCGATCAGACGGTGGAGCAGCGGGGCGAAACCTACCGCACCACCCCCAGCGGCAAACTGCTTGCTGATGGGATAGCAGCGGGGGTGTTTTGCTGAAAAAAAGCGAGTGTGTTTGTTTTTATTTGACGGCTCAATACATTTGCCTCACACAATCTTCTGTTGCATTCACAATTCAAAACGAACAAATAATGATCAGCGAACTTAAAAGTTTCCTCTTGCGCGGCGATGTTGTCACCTTGGCTGTAGCCGTCATCATCGGCGGTGCATTTCAAAAAATCGTGGATTCGATGGTGGTTGATGTGATCACGCCAATCCTTGGCATGATCACTGGCAACCCTGATTTTTCGGGGATTGTCATCGGCGGCGTGCCCAGCGCAGCCGACCCAACCAAAATGGAAGGTGGTGTCATGATCGGCAATTTCCTCAACGCCATCATCAGTTTCATCATGGTCGGCATCGTGCTGTACTTCGTGGTGAAGGCGGCTGGAAAGAAAAGTGAGGAGGTGAAGTAACTGGTTTTCAGACCAGTAGAAATATGAAGGGCGTTTGTCGGTTACGACGAACGCCCTTTTTGCAACTTCAAACTTCAAACTTCAAACTTCAAACTTCAAACTCTGAACTCTGATCTGCCACATCAGCCCGCCCAACAACAACCCCAGCACCGCGCCGCCCAGTACATCGGCCAAGTAGTGCTGCACCAGAAAAATGCGCGACACGCCCACCGCCACCGCCAGCAGCGCGAAGGCTAGGCCCCAGCGGCGGTGTTTCCAACCCAGCATGAAAGTCAGCAAACTGTACAGCGCGAAAGCCGACATCGTGTGGCCCGAAGGGAAACTCGTGTAGCCGCTTGCCAGTGTCACGCCGGGTACCGTCACCACCTCGTGCCAGCGTTCGGCTTGGCTGAACCAAGTGAGCGGGCGCATGATGCCAAACTGGTCTTTCAGCACAAAACTCAGGGGCAGTATCACGAATCCCGTCAGCGCAACGAGGGCCGCAAAGCGGTATTTGCGCAGCAAAAGCAGTGCGATACCGGCCACGACGTAGGCATAGACTTCGCCTAAATATGTGGCAAGTACGAATGCCGTGTTGAGAAGATCGCGGCGCAAATGATTGAAAGCCAAGATTTCATCGCCATAGGGCAGGTAGTAAGCCACCGTTGCTCCAACACCCAGCGCGATCAGCACGGGGATGGCGAACCACAAATTGAGTGAAGCGTGAGGAGCGAGAAGTGAGTGGCTGAGTGGCTGTTCGCTCATGGGGCTGCGGTGAGTTGGGCTTGTTTTTCAAACCGTTTGCGGAGTTGCGCCATCCAGCGGTCGAGCCGCTCAGTACCAAACATTTGGGCATCTTTCATGGCCCGTTGGGTGAGGTAAATCCCGATGGGGGTGAGCACTATGCAAGGCACCATCGCAGCCGAGAAGGGGGACATGATGTACAGTTCTGCGAATTTCTTGCACAGGATGGAGAGCATGATGAACACCACAAAAAAAGTGATGGACACCAAGATCGGGTACCCGAAGCCGCCCTTGCGGATGATGGCCCCCATCGGTGCGCCGATGAACAGGAAGACGAAGCACACGAGCGCAAAACTGTACTTGGTGTACAGTTCGTAGCCTGTTTTGACGTATTCCTTGCGGCGGCTCTCGATTTGGCTGTTGCGGGTTTCTACCTGCGTAGTGGTGCGGCGAGCCACTGTGAGGGCCTCGGTGAGCAGGGCTTTGCGGTCGTCAGGTGCGAAAGTTTCTTCCAGCGAAGCGTAGTCGCGCAGCGGCTTGTCGAGGATTTGTTTGGGCAGTTTGGGGGCGATGGAGTTGGGTGGTGTGGAGCCGGGCAGCGGCGTGGCGACTTTTTGCTCCCTAATTTTTTTCACCCGCTCGGCGAGGCCCTGCTTTTCTGTGAGGGCTTGTGCCGGGCGTTTCGATTTTGTGCGTTGGGCAGTTTTCTTTTCTGCGATTTTGGCTTGCGGCTCGATATTTTTTTGGGCTTGCAGGGTATCGATAGCGGGTGCGGCGGGTTTTACCGGCTCCCGCTTCAGCAGGGTAAGCATCTCCTCGGCCATACTTTGGCGGCTGGCGTACATCATCTGGTTGATGGAGTCCATCGCGCTGCGCAACTGGCTCATACTCAGCATAGATCGCTGGTTTGCGAAGCGGTCGCGGTCGGTGGGGTTCATCTCGAATTCGCGCATGTCCCACACCTTGCTCCACGAGTGAAAATTGGTGCGGATGAACGGAAATTTCTGTTTCTGTTCGGTCACATTGCCCTGACTGCCAGGCTCTTGGTACTGGGTGCCCCGGTAGAGGTTCATCACGAAATACCGCCCATCGTCGGTGGTGAACATCTGCCCGCTGTCGGCCAGTATCTGGTTGAACTTGAGGCGGCCCGCGTTGGTCTGGTCTTCTATCAGCACATCCTGAATGGTTTCGCCGTCGCGCTCCTTGTCGCCCACGCGGATCACGAACTGGCGAAAATCTTCATTAAAAACGCCCTTTTCGATGGTGAGCGCGGGCTTCTGTTTGCGGATGTCGTAGAGCCGCGACTTGAACTGCAAGTTGGCTATCGGCATGATGAAGTCGGAGCAGGCGTAGGAAAAAACGCCGATGGCCGCCGCGCAGAACATCAGCCCGCGCATGATGCGCAGCAGCGACATCCCGGCGGATTTCATGCTGGAGAGTTCGTACCGCTCCGCCAAATTGCCCATCACCATCACCGACGCGATGAGCACGGCGATGGGCAGCGCGGTGGGAAAAATGGAGATGGAGAGGTAGGCGATCAGCTCCACCAAGATGAAAATGCTCACACCCTTGCCCGCGATCTCGTCGATGTACAGCCACAGAAACTGCATGATGAGCACGAACAGCGCTATGCCGAATGAGACGAAGAAGGGGCCGAAAAAACTGGTGAGCAGGAGTTTGTCTATTTTTTTCATGGCTAAATCAGGGTTGCTCGTTTGCCATCGTCAAGACGGCTTCTCGAAGTTTTTGGCTCATGTAAAATCCGATTTCGCCCTGAAGTCGGTCCAGTATGGGTTTCACTGCATCAATCAGCCCTTCGTCTTTGGCCCGAACGAGAACACCGCCCAGCCCTATGCACTTGATCTGCAACCCCTCCGCCACTCGCCTCCCCTTCCGCTCGTCAATGACGAGCCGATCGGGTTCTAACTCAACAGACAAGGCAATAGAGTGGGCTTCGCCCGCATCCAATATCTCTAAAAGATAAGACAACAAAGGGCCAGAAGTAGCAGTCTTGATTTTCAGCCAATTAGCCGTGAGCAATGGTTCCATATTGATGTTGAGCGCATCAAGTGCTTCCAACTCTGAGAACACTTTGTCCGAGAGGATGACTTCCCCGAATAAATTTGGCATGATGTCCAAGTAGCCCAACCTCAACAATGCGCTGAGGGCACTGGTGTCACTGATGATGATCATGAGCGGTCAGTTGGGTTTTTGCATTGAAACTTCGCAGAGATTCGACCTCCTCACGCAGATTTGCTTCCTCGTAGTCAAAAATTGGAATTTCCCGCTTGCCCAGTTCTTCCCAAAATTCAACCCTCGACATCCCTGCGAAACGGGCCGCTTGACCTGTAGAGAGGTAGTGGCTCGTGAAGAAAAATATCGCCAGTTCAATCTTCACCTCCTGCTCCGATTTGCCGAGCAACCGAAGGAAATCGGGAGAGATCACCAACGGCGGGGCCGGAGTCGGTGTGGGCGGCGCGGTCATCAGGGCAGCCAACGGAGCAGTGGTAGGAACAGCCAAGTCAGTCATGTGCGAGTGCTTTTTTGAACAAAAATACGGCTTAAAAATCGAACTTCGCTTCAAACGCCTTCAACGCCGCTATCGTTGCCACTGGGTCTTTTGCGCCGAACACACTGTTGCCCGCCACCAGCACATCGGCCCCTGCTTGCAGCAGGCTCTCGGCGTTGTGCAGCCCTACGCCGCCGTCGATTTCGATGAGCGTGGAGGCGTTTCGAGTGGTGATCAGGTCGCGGAGTTGGCGGATTTTAGGCAAGGTCTGGTAGATGAATTTTTGCCCGCCAAAGCCCGGATTTACTGACATAATACACACCAAATCAATGTCTTCGATCAAATCTTCCAGCACGGATACCGGTGTATGCGGATTGAGCGCCACCCCGGCTTTGGCGCCCAACTCCTTGATTTGGTGTACCGTGCGGTGCAGGTGCGGGCAAGCCTCGTAGTGTACGGTGATGACCTCGGCCCCCGCCTTGCGAAACGCTTCCACATATTTTTCCGGCTCCAAAATCATGAGGTGGACATCCAGCGGCTTGCGGGCCAAGCGACCAATCGCTTCCACGATGAACATCCCGAACGTGATGTTCGGCACAAAGCGGCCATCCATCACATCGAGGTGAAACCAGTCGGCTTCGCTGCCGTTCACCATGTTGATTTCATCGGGCAGCCGGGCAAAGTCGGCGGCCAGTACGGAGGGAGCAATCAGGTGTTTTTTCATAGTGGGGCAAAAGTAGGCAATCTGTCGCCCTTGCATTTTGGCGAAACGGTCATTTTTGTCACCTCTGCCACTGGGTATTCGTTGTTGGCACTTTACAGGCTTACCTTCGCCGCCGAATTTGAGATGCACTTACTCCTCCGTTCACCCTTTTACCAGCCGTAGCCATAGCAAAGGCTGGCCACTCCCTTCGCATGAACATCATCATCATCGGCGCAACATCGGGCATCGGCTATGCATTGGCCGAAGCCTACCTACAAGCAGGCTGGAAGGTAGGTGCTACTGGCCGCCGCCTTGAGGCCCTCACACCGCTCCAAGCCTCCGCGCCTGACCGGGCCTTCATCCGTCGGCACGACACCACCGCTCCCGACAGCATCGCTACGCTCGAAAGCCTCGTGGCCGAAATGGGCGGCGCAGACGTGGTAGTGTACAATTCAGGCGTGGGCATCTACAACAAAGACATGGACTGGGAGCCTGAGCAGACGACCATCGCAGTCAACGTGACGGGCTTCACCGAAGTCGCTACTTGGGCTTACCGCTACTTTCGGCAGCGTGGTAGTGGGCATTTGGTGGGTGTTTCCTCCATAGCCTCCCTGCGCGGGGGGCGTACCGCGCCTGCGTACCACGCTTCCAAAGCATTCATTTCCAACTACATGGACGGGCTGCGCCAAAAAGCATGGCACCACAAACTGCCGTTTTATGTCACCGACATCCGCCCCGGCTTTGTGCATACGCCCATGACGGAGCAGAACAAGAACATGTTCTGGGTGGCTACGCCCCAACGGGCCGCGCAGCAGATCATGTCGGCCATAGCCCGCAAAGCCGAAGTCGCCTACATCACTCGTCGCTGGACACTGGTGGCTTGGCTGTTTCGGCTGGCCCCGCAGTGGCTGTACAAGTGGCTGATGGGGTGAAAGAGCAAAGGGCAAAGGGCAAAAAGTAAATCCAAACCAAGAACCAAGAACCAGCAACCAGCAACTACACACTTTTTTACATGAAGCACTTACACACTACACTTCTTCTCGCCGCCGCCCTGCTGTGCGGTACGGGCGTTTTTGCCCAAACTATTTTCGTGAAAGCCGATGCCGCTGGCACGAACAACGGCACTTCGTGGGCCAACGCTTACACCAAACTTGACCCGGCTTTGGCCGCCGCAGCGCCTGGCCAAAACATCTGGGTGGCTGCTGGTACCTACCGCCCCGACTCGACGGTGAACCTCATCACGAAAGATTTCCTGCTCCAATCGGGCGTAAATCTCTGGGGTGGCTTTGCGGGCACGGAGACCGCGCTCAGCCAGCGCAACCTACTGGTGAACGTGACCACGCTGAGCGGCGACTTGAAAAGCGACGACATCGCTGGCGACTTCACCCAGAAACGCGCAGACAACTCGCTGCACATTTTGCGGGTCGAAAATGGCGACCCCAATGATCGCAGCATCGTGGATGGCTTCCGTTTTCGAGGCGGTAACACCCTGGCTACCAGCACCGAAATCACGCAAACACGGGGTGCAGGAGTGCTTGCAGTAGCAAAACTGACGCTGCGCAACTGCCTCTTCACGGACAACTTCGCCACTTCGGGCATCGTGACGGCCAATGGCCCGAACAGTTCGGGCATCTTGGTGGACCGCTGCATTTTCGATGGCAACTTGGCCGCCACTTCCTCCGCAGGCGTGCTGATGCTGGCGGTGGAGGGCGGCGAGGTGAACAACTCGATTTTCCGCAACAACACCACCAACCGGGGCTGCGTGTACCCCGACAACTCGACCGACATCGTGGTGGACAGCTGCCTGTTTGAGGCCAACAAAACGACTGGTATGAATTTCGGCTCGGCCATGTTCACTTGGCAGTCTGACTACTCGGTCACGAACTGCACTTTCAGGGCCAACGTATGTTACAATGCGTTGGCTTACAACGATGGGCGTGATGGCGGCAACTTTGGTCTTTGGGAAAACTGCCTGTTTGAGCAGAACAAAGCCACCAATTTTGGGGCTGGGCTGTACAACTGGCAGGCCAACTGCACCGTCCGCAACTGCACCTTTCGCAACAACACGGCACCCAGCGGAGCGAGCATTTTTGCCAATGGCAGCCTGAATAACAGTACTTTTAAGGTAGAAGACTGCTTGTTTGAGAGCAACAACTCCACCAACTTCGGTGGCTCAGCCATGTACAATTCCAATGCGAAGTTTTTGGTGAGCAAGAGTACTTTCAAGGGCAACAAATCCACCGGTTCGGCATCGGCTATTTACAACCGCGCCAGCACGGGCACCTTCTACGGCTGCACCATCGAGGCCAACGAAGCCTCCTACGGCGGGGCAATCGCCAATTACACGGACGACAAGTGCATCTTTGACAGTTGCTTGTTCAAACTGAACATAGCCACCAACGGCGGCGGTGCGATGCACAACGGTTTCAAATCAAGCGTGACGGTGAAGCGCAGCACGTTTGAAGAAAACAAAGCCCGCGTAGGTGCTGCGATCGGCATCCAGAACGACTCCACGAGCCTCACCGTGGAAGGCTGCACCTTCAAGGCCAACAATGCCGAAATCAACGGCGGCTGTATTGGGGGGTATTCGTCAGGTGTGAAGATCACGGTACGCAACACCTTTTTCGACAACAACTCTGCCGATGCGGGCGGTGCCATCCACATCAACGAAGACAGCCTGAACCTCTCCAAACTGACGGTGGAGAGCAGCATTTTTCAAGAAAATTTGGCTTTCACGCAGGCTGGGGCAGTGAACATCCTCAACGCTGACGCTCAATTCACCAACTGTCTGTTCAATGGCAACCTGAACATCGGCACAGGTGCAGGCGGTGCTATTTCGAGCAATGCTTTCAATGGAAAGACGGTTGATGTGACGGCCCTCAACTGCACTTTTGCTAACAACCAAGCAATGATTGGGGCCGGTATTGCTCAATTTCAGGACGATGCGACCATGAGCCAAGCGAACCTGAAGTTGCAAAACAACATTTTTGCCAATGCTTCCGACAACTACGCCATCGAAGCGGGTGCTGCCATCGTCACCTCCACTGGCGGCAACCTGAGCCACGATGCGTCGCTGACCACCTACTTCACAGCCACCAACGACCTCAACTCCGCCGACCCCAAATTTGTTGACCCCGACAACAACCTGCGCCTACAAGCGGGCAGCCCCGCCATCAACAAAGGCATCGCCGCAGGTGCGCCCAGCAAGGACATCACGGGGGCCAATCGCGTTGGTTTGCCAGACATGGGTTGCTACGAATTTGCCACTTCGTACACCACCGAGCCGCTGCCTACCGTGCTGCGCCTCTCGCCCAACCCGACTACCGATTGGGTAAACGCCACGATCGACAACGAACAGAATGCCCCGACTATGCTGGAAGTGGTGGCCCTCGGTGGTCAAGTCGTCCGCACTCTGCTGACCGACGCGACTGCTGACAACCGCAACCTCCGCCTCTCGGTAGCCGACCTGCCCACTGGCGCGTATTTCCTCAAAATCCGTGTTGGTACCACACGCTACGTGGGCGGTTTTGTAAAAAAATAGACGTGATGAGGGGTGAGACGTAAGCCTCACCCCTCATCCCTCTCTCCTCACCCCTCACTCCTCTACCCCTCACTCATGCAACTCCTCGACGGCAAACTGCTCTCCGAAAACATCAAATCCGAACTGGCCGCTGAGGTGGCCCTCCTCCGCGAGCGGGGCGGAAAAATCCCGCATTTGGCCGCCGTGCTGGTGGGCGAAAACCCCGCCAGCCAGGTCTACGTCCAGTCCAAAATCAAAAGTTGTGAGCAAGTCGGCTTCCGCAGCAGCCTCGTGCGCCGCGATGTGGATGTGACCGAAGCCGAACTTTTGGACATCGTGCATAGCCTGAACGCCGACCCCGATGTGGACGGCTTCATCGTGCAACTGCCGCTGCCCAAGCACATCAACGAAGAGAAAATCACGCTCGCCATCGACCACCGCAAGGACGTGGACGGCTTCCACCCCATCAACTTCGGGCGCATGGCGCAGGGGCTGCCCGCTTTCCTGCCCGCCACGCCTTACGGCATCGTGGAAATGCTGCGCCGCTACAACATCGAGACCGCTGGCAAGCACTGCGTGGTGGTGGGCCGCAGCAACATTGTGGGTACGCCCATCAGCATCCTGCTCTCGCGCAAGGGCTACCCCGGCGACTGCACGGTGACGCTCACGCACTCCCGTACCCGCGACCTCCCCGCCGAGGTGCGCCGCGCCGACATCGTGGTGGCGGCCATCGGTATCCCCAATTTTGTGCAGGGCGACTGGGTGAAGGAAGGCGCGGTGGTGGTGGACGTGGGCATCAACCGCATCGCCGACCCGACCCGAAAATCGGGCCACCGCTTGGTCGGAGATGTTGATTTTGAAGCGGTTGCGCCCCGGTGTAGCCACATCACGCCCGTGCCCGGCGGCGTGGGCCTGATGACGGTGACCGCCCTGCTGATGAACACGCTGAAGGCGGCGAAGGGGGAAATTTATGGGTGAAGGCCGCGGCGCACTTACCTCCCCCGCCCGCTAAAGCGGGCACCCCCTCCAAAGGGGGATAGGCTCCGCGCTTGGGATTGTCAATGGGCTTTATGGGGTAAGTCATTTATTGATTGACAGGGCATTTTCAAGAAAGAACAAACCCCTGTTTTCCACCACCCGAAATGCCAAGAGCAGCGCCTATCCCCCTTTGGAGGGGGTGCCCGCTTTAGCGGGCGGGGGAGGTAGTGTCGTCGGCCATCTTCACATCCACCCAACCTATTTTCTAAAAATGCTCAAACCTGCTCTGCTCGAACTCTTCGAGCGCGACCTCCGCAGACTAGCGGAAGAAATCAACCTCTACGCCAACGAAGCCGACCTCTGGGCGGTCAGGCCAGGCATCGCCAACTCGGCGGGCAACCTCTGCCTGCACCTGCTCGGCAACCTGAACCATTTTGTGGGCGAGATACTGGGGAAAACGGGCTACGTCCGTGACCGAGACAGTGAGTTTGCGCTAAAAAACGTGCCTCGGCAGGAGCTGCTCGAAGGCATCGAAGACACGATACAAGTGGTGGCCAACACCCTGCGGGAGACGCCTAAAGCGACTTTTGAGCAAGTTTTCCCAGTGACCCACCACGACCAGCCCCTGCAAACTGACCTGATGCTGCTGCACCTGCTGGGCCACTTGAGTTACCATCTGGGGCAGGTGAATTATCATCGGAGGTTGGTGGTGGCTGAGTAAAAAAAAGAGGTGGCACACCGCAGTGGTGTGTCACCTCTTTTTTTTGGATGAAAAATTTGCTCGCCTACTTTTATCGGGCCAGTTGAATTTGCACGGGCGGGTTGGTATATCGCTTCCAGATGATGTAAGCGAGTACCCCAGTGATTAACAGGCCGACAATCAAGACCCCAGTTGGCCCCAAAAACTCCAGTATGTTGTTCAGCGACCTCGCTTTCCGGTCACTACGGGAGTAGCCTTCGGGATCGGTAATTTCGCCTACTGCCAAACCAGCGGCCCGCTGGTATGCATACGGAGTCGCTACAAGTGCGATCACCAAGCCCAACAAATAACCCCGCACAGCGCGAAAAGGGGAGAGTTGTACCTCGTTTCGAGACAGCTCCAGCGCCTTCTCGCAGTAATTCAAAAAAGCCTCGCAGCCTGCTGCATCTTCAAACTTGAAAGTGATGGAATTGCCGCCAATCCCGCCTTTGTACGAGATGGTGACATCGTCGTCAGCGGCTTCTTTTTTGATGGTTTTGATGGCCTCGTATTTCACTTCTTTTTTGGTGGCCATCGTCAGAGTCTTGGAAAAAGCCTCCTGAAATTCCTCCACTGATGTGCAAGTTTTGCTCAAAAATTGGAACGACTCGTCGGTAGCGACCATGCATTCGATTTTTTCGCCCGATACCTTGATGATTCGGTTGGTAAATTCGCTTGTCATAATTGATGTGATGTGATGGTTGAAAAGTCAAAGGTAAAAATTACAGATAATCTGCAAATCTTCACTGCTCAAATCGCCTGAATCAAGTCATACTGCGTCACCACATGCATCCCGCCAGAGCGGTCGGTAGCGATCACCGCCGGGGTTTCCTTCGAAATGAAGCGATTGAGGTGGCTGATGGGCGTATCAGCACTCACCACCGGAAAGGCTTGGCCCATCACGGAGCGAAGCGTTTTTTCGGAGTTGTGGAGCGGGTTTTCCAGCAGGATGTGCAGCACCTGCGTCTCCGTGATGGAACCCACCACCGCCTCGCCGTCCAGCACGGGCAATTGGCTGATGTCGTTGGTTTTCATCAAGTTGAAAGCATTGCGCACCGTGTCGGCGGCCTGTACGCCGATGAAGCGGCGGTCTTTTTTGCGGCTGATGAGGTCGCTGATTTTCAGTTCGTCCTCCAAAAATCCGCGCTCGCGCATCCAGTCGTCGTTGTAGATTTTGCCCACATAGCGGCTGCCGTGATCGTGGAAAACAATGACCACCACGTCCTCTTTTTTGAGTTGGCCGCGCAACTGCCAGAGTGCGCCCATCGCGCTGCCCGCCGAGTAGCCGAGCAGGATGCCCTCCTCACGGGCCAGCCGACGCGCCCAGAGTGCCGCGTCCTTGTCGGTCACTTTTTCGAAGCGGTCGATGAGGCTGAAGTCCACGTTGGCAGGCAGGATGTCCTCCCCGATGCCCTCCGTGATGTAGGGGTAAATTTCTTTCGGGTCAAAAATGCCGGTCTCGTGGTATTTTTTGAACACCGAGCCGTAAGTGTCGCCACCCCACACCTGAATGTCCGGGTTTTGCTCCTTCAAAAATTTGGCGGTGCCGCTGATCGTGCCGCCCGTGCCCACGCCCACCACGAAGTGCGTCACCTTGCCGCCGGTCTGCTCCCAGATTTCAGGCCCCGTGCTTTCGTAGTGCGCCTGGCGGTTGCTCAGGTTGTCGTATTGGTTGCACCAGAACGAATTGGGAATCTCCGTGCTCAGCCGCCGCGCGATGGAATAGTACGAACGCGGGTCTTCCGGGCCCACGTTGGTCGGGCATACGATCACTTCTGCGCCATGCGCCCGTAGGAGGTCGGCTTTTTCCTTGCTTTGCTTGTCGGTGGTGGTGAAAATGCAGCGGTAGCCGCGCACACAGCCCACCAGCGCGAGGCCCATGCCCGTGTTGCCGCTGGTGCATTCGATGATGGTGCCGCCGGGCTTGAGGTCGCCGCGAGCCTCCGCGTCGTCGATCATCTTCACCGCCATGCGGTCTTTTATGCTGTGGCCAGGGTTGAAAGTTTCGACTTTGGCGAGCACCAGGGCCGGGATATCGGCGGCTACACTGTTGAGGCGCACCAGCGGCGTGTTACCGATGGTTTCGAGGATGTTTTTGTGAAAATGCATGATGTGGTGGTGTTGAGTTTGGGCTATAGTTTTTGCCTTTTGCACTTTGCTTTTTGCCTCTTTCGGCCTACTCCACCACCCCGTACAAGTCGTGCTCCTCTGCCCCCGTGATGCGCACGTTGGCAAAATCACCCAGCCGGATGTAGTTGCCCTTCGTGGGCACGAGCACCTCATTGTCCACCTCAGGGGAATCGGCTTCGGTGCGGCCGATGTAGTATTTGCCCTCCTGACGGTCGAACAGCGTGCGGAAAGTCTGGCCGATTTTCGCCTGATTTTTGCGCAGCGAAATCTCCTGCTGCACCTCCATGAGGCGGGCGGCACGCTCGGCTTTCACCTCAGCGGGGATATCGTCGGGCAGATCGTAGGCACGGGTGCTTTCCTCGTGGGAGTACTGGAACACGCCGACGCGCTCAAATTCTTGTTGGCGCACGAAGTCGAGCAACTGCTCAAAATCTTCCTCCGACTCGCCGGGGTGGCCCACCAAAAAAGTGGTGCGCAAGGCGATGCCGGGGACTTTTTGGCGGATTTGGGCGAGCAGTTCTTCCGTCTCAGCGCGGGTGATTTGGCGGCGCATCAGGTCGAGCACCGGGTCGCTGGCGTGTTGCAGCGGGATGTCTAAGTAGCTGCAAATTTCGGGTCGCTCGGCCATAACGTCCAGAATATCAAGGGGGAACTTGCTGGGGTAGGCGTAGTGCAGCCGTATCCACTCGATGCCTTCCACGTCGGCCAGCGCATGCAGCAGACGCGGCAGTTCGCGGGTTTTGTACAGGTCGAGGCCGTAGTAGGTGAGTTCCTGCGCGATGAGCAGCAGTTCTTTCACGCCGCGCCGAGCGAGGTTTTTGGCTTCCAAAACCAAGTCTTCGATGGGGCGGCTGACGTGCTTGCCGCGCATGAGCGGGATGGCACAGAACGAGCAGGTGCGGTTGCAGCCTTCACTGATTTTCAGGTAAGCGTAGTGGGGTAGGGTGGTGATTTGCCGCTCGCCGAGCAGTTCGTGTTTGTAGTCGGCGTTGAGGCGGGCCAGCAGCGCGGGCATTTCGAGGGTGCCGAAAAAAGCGTCCACTTCTGGTATGGCCTCTTCGAGGTCGTCCTTGTAACGCTGCGAGAGGCAGCCGGTGACGTAAAGTTTGTCGATGCCGCCCTCGCGCTTGATGCCCGCGTACTCCACGATGGTATCAATGCTCTCCTGTTTGGCGAGGTCAATGAATCCGCAGGTGTTGATAATCACCACGTTGGCCTCCTCTTCTTCGCTTTCGTGGGTCACTTCAAAGTCGTTGCCGCGCAACTGGGTGATGAGGTTTTCGCTGTCCACCAAGTTTTTGGAGCAGCCGAGCGTGATGACGTTGACCTTGTCGGGGCGGAGTGTTTTAGTCTTCATGTCAAAAAGGTGGTGA
>JAYSUY010000123.1:0-2300 GCA_043718855.1 Saprospiraceae bacterium
GGCGGGCTGCGCCGATGGTGAGTGCTGTCTCAGAGGCTTTTACGTTGCCACCGGTCAGGTTGCCAAACTCGTCGGATTGTTGGATGTCGCCATAATTGACGTACTGTATGCCGCCGTGCGCCGTGAATCCCCACTTGGGCAGATGATGCGCGTAGGCGGCGTAGCCGTGCTGGATGTCGGTGAGAAAAAAGTTGTGCTGGAAGGTAAGCCGACCATCCATTCGGGGGTTGAGGGCTGCTGGGTTGAGCGCAGCAAAGGCTGGGTCGTCGTCGCGGACGGCAATCTGGATGCCGCCCAGCGCCGTTGCCCGCGCCGATGGCGAAAGCATCATAAACTGGAAAGTCTGCTGACCGCCAGTGACTTGTGCGTAAGCAGCCAAGGGCAACAGGCAGGTAAAAGCCAGCAGGATCAAAAAGAGGTAGCGGAAAGATTGGCTCATGCGCGTGGTGTTTGTGTGTTGTGAGGTGTGATTACTTTTTCCACTTGGTGATGCACCTCCCGCTGCTGCATTCGGCGATACGGATGAGGGTGCCGGTTTCGTCGTACTCTTTGAGTTCGCCATTTTCGAGCGGGCCGTCGTCGCCGGGGATGTAACTGCCTTCGGCTTTGATTTTGCCATCCTCGTAGTACTCCACGAAGAGGCCGTTCTCTTCATTGTCGATCAGGATGACTTTTTCCTTGATGGTTTCGTTGGGGTAATACCCGATGCTCTCGCCATTCAGTGCGCCATTGACGTAGGTCTGTTCGACACGCAAGGCACCGGTTTCGTAAAATTTTTGAAATTTCCCCTCGATCTGCCCGTGCTTGTACTGCTCCACACTTTCCACTTTCCCATTGGCGTAGAAGTACTTACGCTCCCCGTCGAGGGTGTCGTTGCGGTAGTGACGCTCTTCTAGGAGGGAGTTGTCTGGGCGAAATTTTTGGTACAACCCTTCCTTGGCGGAATCGGATGAGCGGCGTTGGTACCGCTCGATGCGGCCTTCTGCATCGCGGCTTTCCACTGCTTCAAGGGCGTTTTTTTGCCGACAAAAATTTTGAGAGAACAACAGCAGGCCTGCGGCCAGCCAGGGGAGAAGTCGGGAGTGCATCATCGTTGAAAAATGGTTTGCTGCTGCAAACGTAACGACTGACGACGAAAGGCGGGACGAGGCTGCCTGAAGAGGTAAAAAAGGAAAGGGAAAATTAACCGTAAAACCGCAAAATGTAAAACCGCAAAATGTAAAATTCGTGATGCCCGCCCGTGATGCCCGCTTAGGTTCTCCAATTTTAGTAAAACCGAAAAACACCCAAAATATGGACGTACATCGCGATGTCGACATCACGGATTTTACATTTTGCGGTTTTACATTTTGCGGTTTTGCGGTTCTCTTTTTGCCTTTTGCTCTACTTACCCTTGGCTTCCTGCCGCTTGTTGGGCAGTGCTTCTATCGCCATTTCCCAGAGGTCTTCGTAGGGAATGATCTCGATCTCGTGCGTTTGGTAGGCTATTTCGAGCGGCACGGAGCGGAGTTGCTTGAGCAGCGGCTCCGATTTGCGGAGTACGGCTTCGCGGTGGAAGGCGGCGGCGGGTATTTGCAGCAGCAATTTGATGAAACAACTGCTGCGGAAGGTGTCGCTTTGAGTCAGGTAGCGGCTGCAATATTTTTCGATGGCTTCGATGCGATCAATGGCTTGGTGGTAGTGCTTGTCGGTGAGCGAAAAGAGGATTTGAATGATGAGGATGGGGATGTTCATACCTCGTTTGTCTTTTGAGAAGGTCGGGATGTCGTTCAGGAATTTGGCTCGCTTGAATTTATTGGTACTCTCGCCAGTGCTTTTGGGGCTGGTTTTGCCTACTTGAACCAGGTACTGGACATAAGCCTCATAGATTTTCCACATCTCCTGAATCTGCCCCGGGTGGGAAGTATTGCGTAGCAACGGTGTGATGTGTTCTGAGATTTTCAGTGCCTCGTCGTAGTGGCGGGTGTGGGTGGAAAGCAGGAAATAAGACTCCTGCAATTTGAGCCAGTTGAACGAATTCTCGTCGAACAGCGACCCAAAATCTTGAATGATGGCTTGCCCACGCTCAAACTCGCGCAACTGGATATAACACACCACCAACTGATAGTAAAATGCTTGCAGCGGCAGGTTGCTGTCAAATTCTTTTTTTCTGAAGAAGGCGATGGCCTCTTCGCACACTTGGGCAGTGGCGGGGTAGTCGTTGCGGCTGCTGTATATGGTGGTTTGGATGAGCCGCCCGCAGAGGTGGAGGCGAAACGAGTCGCGTTCTGCCAACGCGGGAGCGATCTGCGCAAAGTAAA
>JAYSUY010000124.1:0-2299 GCA_043718855.1 Saprospiraceae bacterium
CAGTCGGTGCAGCGCACTTTTGCTCCGGCTACGGACTGGCCGTTTTCGTCCAAGACTTGGCCAGTAGCGGTGGAGGTGATGATGTTGGGTGCGGCTGGCTGAGCGGTCTGCTGTGGCTGTGGGGGAATTGGCCGGGTATCACTGCCGCGAGGTGACGGAGCAGACGGACGTGGCAGAGTGTCTGTGGAGACAGGCGCAGGCTTGGAGGGAGGGAAAATTTTGTCGTAGTTGTTCAGCACACCTACGGCGATGACTCCAAGTGTCGTGATGACGATTCCCCAAAGTGCGTTCGAGTTTTTCGTATCGCTCATGGCTGGTTTTGGCTGTTAAAAATGACGTTCATGGCTCTTTCGATACCATCTTTTGAGCATGATAAAAATTGTCAAGCAACGTCTCTATCAGTTGGTCTAACTTGACATCATTCGATTCGACCCATTGTTTAATACTGGATTGCAAGTTGATCTTTACCTCAGTCTGCTGTGCAAGGTTCAGGTGATTGGGATTGGGTGCCCTCACCCAGTCTCCTTCAAAGTCTTCGTCATATGCAGTATCGTTATCGTCGTAGTAGATGGCGCTTTCTGGTACGACAATTCCTCCTTTGGATAGTTTCATAGCGTCCAGAGCCTCTATTTTTATCCGATTGAAGTCAATCAGATAACCATTTATCGCTTCGCCCGCTTCAGTCAATTCATGGTGGACAGCAAACCGCTCTTCCTCTTCCTCCGAGAGGAGGAAAGCAGAAATACCCAGCCGCTCGAACAGGTCGAGCAAGAATTTCAATTCTTCGGAGGTTCTTGGTGAGACCATGATTGCGCCCATATCGTATCAGTTTTGCTGACAAAGTTATTCAAAATGCTACCCCTATCCTCTGCCTCAGCCGTTACACCACTTCAAATGTTCGATTCCCCCCCAATCCAAAGCCCGAAGCACAACTTCAAACTTCTTTACCCGCCGAAGCCTCGGCGAAGGCGGGTCAAACTTCAAACTCCCAAACTTCAAACCCCTCAACTTTCCTTCCGCAACAACCGACTCGCCAACCGCCTCGCCTCCTGCTTCGGACTTTTCCACCAGTCTGCCGAAAGCGTCGGCACAAACTCGATGTTGTGGCGGCGGAAGTAGTTGCGGAGTTTTTCCTCCCACTCGTAACTCGGCACCGCGCTGGGGGCCAGCACCCCATCGAACAGCAGCACACTGCTGTGCTCACCCTCTGTTTTTCCCTCCAACAGCAGCGGCACCCGCATCCCGGCGGCCATCGCGTTGCGGCGCATCTGGCTGCTCTCGAAGTAGGGGCGCAGCGCGATTTCCACCTCCTCCATGAACATCGTGGTCGAGTAGGCCGAATCCGTGTAATTCAGCAGCGACTTCATTTTTTGCAACTGCTCCTCGGCAGCCGCGTCGTCGCCGCGCTGCACATGGTTGGCGAAGGTGACCAGCAGCGACAGCACACAAGTGCCGAGGTGGTTTTTATCCGCCGCCAGCACCGCGTACAGGCCCTCCGGGATGGAGTGGGCGATGAACATTTTTTGCGAAGCACGGGTCAGTGCGACGTGCAACTGATTGAAACCCAACTGACTGTTCCAAAAGTGCAAGTGCCGCGTGAGCGTGCCGTGCGCATCGGCCACGCCGTGCGTGAGCGACATCAGCAGGATGTCCACGTGCTGGCCCTGCAACTCGCCAAACTGGTACACGCCCAGCCCGCTGAGCAGCATCTGCTGTATTTTTTCGTGGCCCGGAGCCTTGCGCTGCCTTATTTTGAGCAACTGCGAAGCGATGAGGTCGCGCTGCTGCACCGTCGCGCAAGCGATGCCCACCACCGGGTAAGTTTTGGCCGGAGTCGGCTCGATCACGTTCAGCCAGTCCAGAATCTGGCGAGCCTCCGCCTCGTTGGTGCCGGTAGCCTCGTCGTAGCGGCCTTCCACATTTTCGACCACCGTCGATTCCGAGGTGCTGCGCCCCGAAGGCAGGCGTTTGAACGGCGTGCCGAACGCAATTTTGTTGAACCGCACCCACTCCTCCGGGCTGTCTTGGTGCTGGTATTCCAGCGTGTGCGTCTTGGCCCCGATGCCCTTGCAGAACTCCAAAATGTCGTCCTCCGCGAACGGAGTCATGTCCTGCTTGGCATCGCCGAACACCACGAGGTGCTGCGCCAATCCGAACAGGTGGTAACACTCCTGCTTCGGGATGTTGTGCGCCTCGTCCACCAGTATGAGGTCAAATTTTTGATCGCTCAACCGCACCACATCCAGCGCCACCTGCGGCGTGACGAACATGGCAGGGAGGGTCTCCGTGAGCGGCCCGA
>JAYSUY010000125.1:0-6264 GCA_043718855.1 Saprospiraceae bacterium
TGAGCCGCGAGTTGGTGGAAAAATACGGCACTGACACCCTCATGCTGCCATTCGATGTACGCGACCAACGCACCGTCCAGCACATCTTTGATTCGCTGCCCGAATCGTGGCAAAACATTGATATTCTGCTGAATAACGCTGGCCTCGCCAAAGGCCTGGCCCCCATCCACGAGGGCGAACTGGAGCATTGGGAAACGATGATTGATACCAACATCAAGGGTTTGCTGTATGTGACACGAGCCATTGCGCCAGGCATGGTGCGCCGCCGTCGGGGGCACATCATCAACATCAGCAGCAGCGCGGGCAAGGAGGTATACGCCAACGGCGGGGTGTACTGCGCCACCAAATTTGCGGTAGAGGCCCTCACCCGTGCCATGCGGCTGGACTTACACCAGCACAACATCCGGGTCAGCCAAGTCAGTCCCGGCCATGTGGAGGAGACCGAGTTTGCCATCACGCGCTTCGATGGCGATGCCGAACGGGCCAAAATTTACAACGATTTCCAGCCGCTGAAAGCCAGCGATGTGGCCGACGCGATTTACTTCATCGCCACCCGCCCGGCGCACGTCAACATCCAAGACGTGTCGATGTTCGGCACTCAACAGGCCAGTTCGACGGTCATCAACCGGTCGGGGCGTTGATGAAAAACGCCTACCCCAACGAAAGAGCATACCTTTTTCAGACTTCCTTACTTTTACACTCGAAACAAAGTCACAGCACATGACAACCGAAGTCAAGCAAAATACAATCATCCGCCACATCGTGCAAACGACGGACACTCAGGTTTTGGACCAAGTACTCCTGCTGTTGGGGCGCAAGCCACAGAGCGATGATCTCGGCGATTGGTGGCAACATATCACCAACTACGAGCGAGATTTGCTGCTGCGCGGCGCAGCGCAAGCTGCCGAAGGGAAAACCAAGCCCCACGCGAAAGTGCGGCAACGCATCCGCAAAATCATTGTAAAACACAGCAAACCCTTACCGTAATGCTCCCTGTTTACTGGACCGATATCGCGGAAGACTGCTACGCGGCTTTGGTAGAGTACCATGCGCAATTTTCTGTTCGCGCAGCCGAATCGCTCGAAGCAAAAGTGGAAAGTTTGACGGAACGACTCGAACGCCACCACGCCCTGTGCCCGCCTTCCGAGTTGCTGCCTCGTTTCAGACGGTGCGTCGTGACCGAAGATGTTTCGCTCATCTATGAAGTTTTTCCTGACAGAATTGAAATTGTCGCGTTTGTGGACAACCGGATGCGACCTGTATTTTAGTTGCTTCGGCCCCACAAACCACCCACGCCCGAACCCGCTGATGAAGATGTTCCCGGATGCGCCCTATGTGTTTGAAAAAAACCTACCCCCAGCGCGAATTTGCCGAAGCCGTTGCCGCTGCACTGCGGGCTGCTCAGTTTCCCGAAGGCGCGGAAATTTTAGACCTGCCCTGTGGCGATGGTGCCACTACGTTTTTGCTGGCGCAAAATTTCCCCCACTGCAAAGTCACAGGCGTAGATATTGACCCCGAAAAAGTGGCCCATGCCCAGGGGTTTTTTCAGCAAAAAAACCTGTGCTTCGAAGCCGCCGACATCTTCAATTGGCTGCGCCAAACATCCCGCTTGGATGCCCTCTGCCTCATCAACTCGCTTTTTCTGCTGCCCAACACCGACGTGCTGTTGCACCTGATCGCCGAAAAAATGGATGATCAGAGCTTGTTCGTGTGCATCATCCCTAACACGGCATCGCGCAACTTTCAAAACTTCCAGCGATTACAGCCACAGGTGAACCGTCTGCAAGTTGACGGGGCGGACATTGAGTCGTTTTTTGCTCGCTATGGCTTGCGGACGGAGTCCGTGCAAAGCATTGTTTTTCAGCACTTTTACGGGCTGCTGTGGCCCAAGTTGATAGGGCCGCTTCGGCATTGGTGGTTACGCCGCTTGCACCGTCGGAACAATGGGCGGGCGGGGGCTGAGGCGTGTTATTTTTTAGTTGTGCTGAGGCGGTAAAATGCTCCACTACCCGGTTCCCTCATTTCGTCTATTTTTGCCACTTCAAATCAGCAACCCTCCACCACACAACCGCCACTTTTCAACATCATGGGAGATATACACATCATCGACGACTGGAAAAACGAACAGGCCGAATGGCTCGAAGCCTTAGAGGAAGTCCTTGAAAGTCAAGGGAAAGGCCGCTCGGAGGAGTTGTTTCAAGCCCTGCGCCACCTGCTCGCTCGCAAAGGCGTAGCCAACAGCGGCCCCGCGCTCAACACGCCTTACCTGAACTCCATAGCGCCCGATGACCAGCCCGCCTACCCCGGCGACTTGGCTCTGGAGCAGCGCATCGAAGAAATTATCCGCTGGAACGCTCAGGCGATGGTGCTGCAAGCGCAGGACAAAAACCTTGCCCTCGGTGGCCACATCGCCACCTATGCCGCTTGCGCCACCATGTGGGAGGTGCTGTTCAATCACTTCCTGCGCAAGCGCTCGGCGGACTACGGCGGCGACCTGCTGATGATTCAGGGCCATGCTTCACCGGGCATCTACGCCCGCGCCGTGTGGGAGGGCCGACTGCCCATGCAAGCCATCGCCGACTTCCGGCAGGAGACGCTGGGCGGCGTGAGTTCGTACCCGCACCCACGCCGGATGCCCAAGTTCTGGCAAGCACCTACCGTCAGCATGGGCTTGGGGCCGATGACCGCCATCTACCAGGCGCGGTTTATGAAATACTTGGAAAACAGGGGCTTAAAGCCCGAAAATAGCGGCCGGGTTTGGCATTTCATCGGCGATGGCGAGATTGACGAACCCGAAATCTACGGCACCATCGGCCTCGCCAGTCGGGAGGAACTGAACAACATCGTTTTCGTGGTGCATTGCAACCTGCAACGGCTGGACGGGCCAGTGCGCGGCAACGGCAAGATCGTGCAAGAGGTGGAACGGCATTTTCTCGGAGCCAGTTGGGAGGTCATCAAGGTGGTGTGGAGCAGCGACTGGGACGCGCTTTTTGAAAAAGACGAGGAGGGCGTGGTGTTGGCTCGCTTGGAGGGCATGGTGGACGGGCAATTTCAGGAGATCGCATCTGCCAACGACGGTGCGCTGACGCGCAAAATGCTTATCGGCAACGACGCGCAGAGCGACAGCATCGCCGCGCTGCTGGCAGACTACCCGGATGATAAACTCCAAAAAATGCGACGCGGCGGCCACGACGCGAGCAAAATATTTGCCGCCTACTCGCAAGCCGTACGCTCCAACAAGCCAGTAGCCATCATCATAAAAACAGTGAAAGGCTACGGCATGGGCAAGGCTGCCGAAGGCAAAAACAAAGCCCACCAGACCAAAGACCTGAGCCATGACAGCCGGGTGGAGACCAAAAATCGCTACAACATCCCGCTCACAGACGAGGAGGCAAAGGCGGCCAAATTCTACTTTCCCGGCCCCGACGCGCCCGAAACGAAGTACTTCCACGCCCGTCGCCAATCGCTGGGCGGCTACCTCCCGGAGCGTTCGGAGGTGTACGACAAGTTTGACCTACCTGAAATCGCTCTTTTTCAAGACCAACTCGCGGGCAGTAAAACGGGCGGCAAACCGCTGTCCAGCACCACTGCCATGATGGGTATTTTGGGCCAACTGATTAAGGACAAGGCAGTTGGGAAATACATCGTGCCGATGGTACCCGACGAAGCGCAGACCTTCGGCATGGAGCCGCTGTTCAACACCGCTCAAATCTGGAACCAGAAGGGGCAACTCTACACGCCGCTCGAAATCGGCATCTCATTCATCAAGTACAAGGAATCGCGCACCGGCCAAGTGCTGCAAGAGGGCATCAACGAGGACGGTGCCAGTGCTTCGTTCACCGCCGCTGGCACCGCCTACGCCCTGCACGGGGTGCCGATGGTGCCGTTCTACATTTACTACTCCATGTTCGGTTTCCAGCGCGTGGGCGACATGATCTGGGCTGCAGCCGACATGATGTGCAAGGGCTTCCTATTGGGTGCCACCGCTGGCCGCACCACGCTCAACGGCGAGGGGCTGCAACACCAAGACGGCCACTCGCTGTTGCTGGCCCAGACCATGCCGAGCGTGGTGAGTTACGACCCGGCTTTTGCCTACGAACTGGCGGTGATTGTCCACGATGGTCTGCGCCGGATGTACGTGGAGAACGAAGCAAAACTGTACTACATCACGCTGTACAACGAAAATATCCTGATGCCAGAAATGCCGAAAGGCACGGAAGAGGGTATCAAACGTGGCCTCTACCGCTTCAGCAAATCTGCCAGCAAGCGCAGCGCGAAAGCCCACCTGTTCGGCTCTGGTGTAATCATGCAGCAGGTGCTGGATGCGGCTGAACTGCTTGAAAAAGAAGGCATTAGTACCGACGTGTGGTGCGCGACTTCTTGGACAGAACTCTACCGCGATGCAGTGGCTTGCGACCGCTGGAATATGCTGCACCCCGGCGAGCCGGAAAAAAAGCCCTACGTCCAGCAAGCCCTCAAAGGCGAGGAGGGCGTGTTCGTGAGCGCCAACGACTGGATCAAACTGACGGCAGGACAACTCTCGCCCTGGATGCCGCAGGACTTTGTTGCGCTCGGCACCGACGGCTTCGGTCTCTCCGAGAGCCGCGAAAACCTGCGCGACTACTTCGAGATTTCGCCCAAGTACATCGCCTTCGCGGCGGTGCGGCTGCTGCAAAAACAGGGCAAGATCGCGGAGAAAGCGGTGAAAGAATTTATGAAAAAATACGGGGTGGTGGCTGATAAGTTGGATCCGATGAGCGTGTAAAAAAGGAGTGGTAAGTGCTACATGATAAGTCCCGTGTCGCCCAACACTTAGAGCCTATCTGAAAAATCATGCTGAGGGCTGACTTCCAGACCAACAACGATTTTTCGGTACTGCGCGGCTAATGTATGGCAGCCCCATTTTGGCAACTCATTGCGGGTGAATAACTTGAGATTGCATCCTGCTATGGTTGCCTCCAATTCAGGCCATTTTTTTGAAAATGTTCAGCCCAAAACAGGTTACTTGCCCGACTAAATGAAGCGAAATGTGACATGATGCAAAGGTTGAAATTGATAACCAACAAGTTACTGATAGGTGCCTCCATACATTAGCCGTGCAGTACCGATTTTTCAGATAGGCTCCTAATCTGCCCATTATGCCTCAGCCTCAGTTCCTTCGCCGCTTACTTTTCAATATCTTAAGCGACCACCTCGGTGCAGCCGTAGAGCACACCAGTCGCTATCGGCTGGCTAAGGCATTTTATATCTTTCGCCTGACGCTGATACACCGGGTACGCGACACGCTGCTGGTGGGTACAGGTGTCGTGGTGGCCGGGCTGGGACTGAAAAGTTTTCTCCTCCCCAACGGTTTTATTGACGGCGGGGTGACGGGTATTTCGCTTTTGGCCTCCAAAATGACGGGGCTTCCCCTGTCGGTGCTGCTGGTCATCATCAACATCCCCTTCGTGGTGCTCGCCCATCGGCAGATCAGCCGTTCGTTTGCACTGAAAAGCATACTAGCCATCACTGCGCTGGCCATCGCCATCACCGTCATCCCCTACCCGCTCATCACGACCGATAAACTGCTAATCGCCACTTTCGGCGGTTTTTTCCTCGGTGCGGGCATCGGCTTAGCCATACGTGGCGGCGCAGTGCTGGATGGCACGGAGGTGCTGGCTATTTTTTTAGGCCGAAAATCCAGCCTCTCCGTCGGCGATATCATCCTGATTTTCAACCTGTTGATATTTTCTGTGGCGGCCTACTTACTGGGCTTCGAGATTGCCATGTACGCCACGCTGACTTACATGGCCGCTTCTAAAACGATAGATTTCATCATCGAAGGAGTGGAGGAATACATCGGGGTCACCATCGTCTCCACCCATCATGAGGAGGTGCGCCGTTTCATCGTGGAGCAGATGCAGACGGGGGTAACGATTTACGGCGGCAAGCGCGGACACGGAAAGCGAGGCGAACTATACCAGACGGAGATCATCTTCACCGTCATCACCCGCTTGGAAATCGCCCGGCTGCAACACGAAGTGGAAAAAATTGACCCCAACGCTTTCATCGTGATGGGCAATGTGCGGGGCATCAAGGGCGGCATCATCCGCAAGCGGGCAGTGGACAAACATTGATTTGGTGCCAAAATCAAAAGCGTGACACACGCTTTTAAGTACCTCACCACAATTAATTTAGGTTATCTCGCAAAGGCGCAAAAGCATTCAGAGTCAAAACTTTGCGCCTTTGCGCCTCTGCGAGACATTTGTGTCGTGGTACTTACTT
>JAYSUY010000126.1:0-2289 GCA_043718855.1 Saprospiraceae bacterium
TCAACCAATTTCAGGACTAACACGTTTTGTTTTGTCAACCAACTTTAGGACTAATTCGATTTTCTTCACATAGTGTAAACTTTTTTCAGGACGAGACAGTGATTAGTGAACTGGTAACTGGGTGCTTAAGCGGGCCTGTACGAACTGCTCAGGATGCAAACCAAGTGTTCAACAGTTGTATGTCAAAGAGGCCTACACGCACGACCTGCGGTTTGGACATAACGACAAGAGCCGTCCCGGATTCGGGGCGGCTCTTGTCGTTCGTTATCTGCTGCTTGGTATCCAATCACCAGTACACCAATCACCAGTACACCAATCTACCGCCTCACGGCCACTGGCATCGCGTCATCGTAGGTGCCAGTCAGCACGGGCGTTTGCGCTCCGGCGGTGTATTCCCGTACTTTGCCATACACATAGGAGTGCAACTCTTTGATGGTCACCAACATATCGTTGTTCAAGTCAGCGCGGCCTTTCAGCCCTTGCAACACATAGTAAGTGAACACGCCCTGACGCAGACCCTGATCTTCGAGCGAGAGTTCTTCGGCTTTGGATGACATCAGCAGGGCCACACCGCCCTCAGCATCTTCAAAAGCTTGGTAGTAACGCTGGAGCGACACTGGCGCGGGGCCTTTGGCCGCGAGGTTGCCGTTGCTCAGGTTGAGCGAGCCACTATGACAAGCATCGGCGATGCAGAGTTTGTGCTTCGCTTTGCTTTGCTTGAAAATCGCTTTGATTTCCTCGTGGCGGATTTTATTGTTGTACCCATCGTAGTCCATCGGCAGGAAACAGCCGTCCAAGCCATGCCCGCTGAAGTACAGCAGCACCACGTCGTTCGCGTCGGCTTTGAGAAAATATTCGCGCATGGTTTTCAGTATCTTATCGCGGGTCGCATCTTCATCCACGAGGATGGATATTTGGTTTTCAGGCAGTTGTCCGCCCTCCACGCTGCGCAGGAAGGAGTAGAAACGGTAAGCGTCGTCGTCGGTGAACTTGAGCGAAGGCATGGCCGTGTAGCGGGCCACGCCGACCACCACTGCCCAAATCTTCACGTTTTGGCTGTTCTCGGTGCGCACTGGGTCGCTTGGCACATTTTCGTTGGAGTCCATTTCCTTGATCGGCGAGCCATTTACCCACACTGCGCCGTACACGCGGCCCGAAGCAAAGTACATGATGCCCTCGCCGTAGGGTGCGTTGTTTGCCCACTCGCCCTCGTAGCGGTCGCCGCTGGCGTAGTAACAGGTGCCGCGCCCAGCGGGGTATCCATTTTTGAACTCGCCCACCCAGCGCGAGCCGTCGGGGTAATCGTAGTAGCCCTTTCCGCTGTTGCACAGCACGGAGCCGCAGTTGCGCATACCCGCCACATCGGGCTTGGTTTTGGAAGGCTTAGTGGTTGGAGTGGGCTTGACCTTTGTGTTGTTGGTTTGGTTTTGGGCAGTAGTGCTGGTGTTGCTGGTGAGTTTGCCCAGCGCCCACGTACCCTGATTCACGGTGCCATCGGTGTAGTGGAGGCGGCCTACGCCGTGCTTGCGGTTTTGTTTCCAGCCGCCCGTGTAGTAGGCCCCGTCGGGGTAGTACATCGTGCCTTGTCCATCAAATTCGCCGTTGGTGAAGTTGCCTTCGTAGCGTTCGCGGCCTTTGAAGAAATACTTGCCCGTGCCGTTCGGCACGTCGTTGGACCACTGGCCGGTGTAGCGCTCGCCGTTGTGGTAAGTCATGGCACCGTCGCCCGACATCCGGCCACGCGAGAAGTTGCCCTCGTACACGCTGCCGTTTTGCAAGGTCATTTTGCCCTTGCCTTCCCGGATGCTGTTGACGAATCGACCGGTGTAACTGACGTTGGTGGAGTAACGGTAAGAGCCAGTGCCGTTCTGGCAATTGCCGCTGATGCACTGTGCGGCAAGGAATTGGGATTGTGCAGCCAACAGGAGTGCTGGCGCGAAAAAGCGGAAAAAGTGATTAAGACCCTTCATGTTGCAGAGTTTGAAAAAGTGATTTGTCAAAAAGGTGCGGGTAAAAAAAGAAGGGTGCAAGTTGCTATAAGAATTGATTAAAAATCCTTGTGCCAATGATGAGTGAGAAATGATGAATCGCTTAGGACATCGCCCACTATAAAACACGCAGAGGTTCTTGTTTCGCCAAAAAAAAGGATGGTCTGGAAACTTGGTCTGTGGAGCCTACCGAGGCGGATTAAAAAGCGTTGCAAGAACAATCAGAGTGACCGAATATTGTGCCAGACGTAGCCAAGTCAGTGGGAGTTTGTATTTTTGCGGGGCTTTTCCAAAGTCAAAA
>JAYSUY010000127.1:0-6253 GCA_043718855.1 Saprospiraceae bacterium
CTCCCCCAACGGGAGGGGGGACGAGACACGTACAGGAACACATCTCGGAGGACATCTCGCCTCCCCTCCCGTTGGGGGAGGGGCCGGGGGTGGGGTTACGCCCATTATTGCTCCAAAAACCAGCATCACGCTCACTCGATCTTACTGCGTAGGCGTTTCCAAAAACAATGAAAACCAACCACTTAGCATCACTTTTCGCTCGCCAGAAGCCTTCGAGGATGTGCTGGAAACCCAAATTCGCGTACTCGACCGAGGCTTCCCCGCCCGGCATGTACTGACGGCTAATCAAGCCCAAAACCAATTTAACCTACACCTGATGGAACCCGTGGAAGGCACCGTGACTGCTGTGCTGACCGCTTACCCCAACGCGCTGGAAGACGTGCTGAAAGGCATGGAGCGGATGCTGCGCCAACCCAGCGGCTGCTTCGAGCAAGTGAGCAGCAGCAACTACCCCAACCTGCTCGTGCTGGATTTGCTGCGCAGCACTGGCACCGCCCGCCCGGAGGTGGAGAGCCAAGCCCGCGCCTTTCTCGAAGATGGCTACAAGCGACTCACGGGCTATGAGTCCAAGTCGGGCGGCTTCGACTGGTATGGCCGCGACCCCGGCCACGAGGGACTGACGGCCTACGGGCTGTTGGAGTTCACGGACATGAGCCGCGTGTTTGAAGTGGACAAAAAAATGCTTGACCGCACGGCGAAATGGCTGCTCAGCCGCCGCGACGGCAAGGGCCGGTGGAAAGTGAATCCAGCGAGTCTGCACGGCTGGCAAGACGACGGTGTGCTGGATGCTTACATGGCTTGGTCGGTGGCTGAAGCAGGCTACGGCAAAGATTTTAAAACTGAAATTGACTACGCTTACCAGCAGGCTGTGAAGAGCGGCGACCTCTACCAAATCGCCTTGCTCGCCAACGCACTGGCTGAAATGAAGGACGCTCGTGCTGCTGGGCTAATTTCGCAACTTGTTGAAAAACAGGAAAAAAGCGGCTCATGGATGGGTTCCTCGCACTCCGTGCTGCACGCCCATGGCGAATACTTCCGCACCGAGACGACCGCGTTGGCGGCACTGGCTTTGATGAAATCGGGCAACAACGGAGTAGCCGTATCGAAGGCCTTGGAGTTCATCATGCAGCGCAAAAACGAGTACGGCTACGGCAGTACACAAAGCACAGTGCTGGCCCTGCGGGCATTGGTGGAGTACGCCAAAATCGGTAGTCAGAAATCTTCCGACGGCCAACTGGTGGTGGAGGTGGACGGCAAGCGGGTGGCGGAGCAGCCGTTCAGCACCCAAAGCCCGAAGCGCATTGAGATGGCTGGTTTGGAGCACTTTTTTACCCACAACGACCCACGCGTGGAGGTGTTTTTTGAAGGAAAAGACGGCAAGCCAGCAGCCGTGATTCCCTTCGACCTCGAAATCAAATATGCTTCACGTCTGCCGCGCAACACGGCCAACTGTGCGATTTCGCTCAGCACTTCGCTCGGCAAAACCACTGCCCACACGGGCGAGACGGTGCGCCTCAGCACGGTGCTGAAAAACAACTCGAAGGAAGCCGTCGCCTCGCCGATGGTGGTGCTGGGCATCCCGGCGGGCCTGAATTTGCAGCCCTGGCAACTGAAAAAACTGATGGATGAGAAGCACTGCGACTTCTACGAACTCTGGGACGGCTACGCGGTCTTCCACTTCGAGGCACTCGCCGCAGGCGAGTCGCGGACGCTGAATCTCGACTTGCGGGCGGACATTGCTGGCACCTTCGAGGCCCCGGCGAGCCAAGCGTTTTTGTACTACCAAAACGACCAGCGGGTGTGGAGCAAACCAGAGCGGCTGGTGGTGCAGTGAGGGGAAGAGCAAAAGGCAAATAGCAAGGGGCAAATAGCAAAAAGCAAATCGTGACGACCCTTGCTATTTGCTATTTGCCCCTTGCCTTTTCGGCTCAATCAAATCCCACAGATTCCCGTACAAATCCTCAAAAACGGCCACCGTGCCGTAAGGCTCCTCCACCGGCCCGCGCACGATACGGATGTTGTGTGCCAGCAAGTTGCGATGATCGCGCCAGAAATCGTCGGTGTGCAGGAACAGGAAAACCCTGCCGCCAGTCTGGTTGCCAACGCGCGTTTGCTGCTCGTCGCCAGAGGCTTGCGCGAGGAGTAGACTACAGCCCGTGCTGCCGGGCGGGGCCACCAGCACCCAGCGTTTGGTATCGCTCAGTGGGGTATCTTCCAGCACCGTAAAGTTTAGTTTTTCGGTATAAAACCGGATGGCCTCGTCGTAGTCGGCTACCACGAGGGCGATGTGGGCGATGTGTTGCATATTATCGTCGTTATTTCTTTGCGCCTCTGCGCCTTTGCGAGAAACCCTATCCGGTGCATCCGGGCATTTCTTTGCGCCTTTGCGCCTTTGCGAGAAACCCTACCCAGTGCATCACGCTGCGCCTTTGCGGGAAATCTCATCCGGTGCATCCCCTCATCCGGGCATTTCTTCGCGCCTTCGCGAGACACCCGTGGCACGTATTTCCCAGTAGTAAATCACCCCCAAGTACCCCACGAACAGCAACGCCCGCAACACCCAGAGCAGCACGGGCAATTTTTCCAAAAACGGAACCACCCAAACACTAACCGCGTAAAGCCCAAGCGCGAGGCCCACATACACCGCCATGCGGCCCAGCGCGTAGGGCACCGGGTGCGGCTTCCGGCCAGTGAACCAAGTAGCCCAACTCATAAAACCGTAACAAATCAGTGTCACCCAAGCCGCACCGACATAGCCGTAGCGCGGTATCCAGAGCAGGTTAAGCGCGATGGTGATGACTGCGCCCGCCACCGAAATCCAGGCACCCAGCATCGTGCGGTCTTTCAGCCGATACCACACCGAGAAGTTGTAGTACAAACCCAGAAACAGATTGGCCATCAACAAGATAGGCACCACCGTGAGGCCGCCGTAGTACCGCTCGTCAATGAAAATTTTGAGGATGTCGAGGAAAAGTAAGATACCCAGCATCCCGGCGGCGGCGGCGATGGTGAACCACTTGGTCGCATCGGCCTGCGTTTTCAGCGCGTCGTGGTCGGCAGCATGGCGAAAGAAAAACGGCTCGGCGGCGTAGCGGTAGGCTTGGGTGAACAACGAGATGAGCATCGCCAGTTTGTAGTTGGCGGCGAAAATGCCCAACTGAGCACGGTTTTCTTCCAAAGTACCCGACAGCAAACTGGGCATCATCACGCGGCTGAACATTTCATCCATGATACCCGCCATGCCCACCAAAATCAGCGGAGCTGCGTAGGCCATCATCTTGCGCCACAAAGCCCAGTCGAAAGCCAAGCGCACAGCCCGCAATTGTGGCGACAGCAGCAGCAGAGTGGCGGCACTGGCGGCCAAATTAGCCAGAAAAACGTAGGCCACCCCGCCTTCTGGCGACCACACCCAATGCACCCATCCCCAGCCTTGCCGGGCCGCCCAGGGGCAAAAAAGCAACCAAAACAGGTTGAGCGACACGTTGAGACCGATGTTGAAAACTTTGGCACTCACAAACAGGATGGGCCGCTGCTCCAGCCGCAGACGGGCGAAGGGTAATTCGCAGAGACAATCGAAAGCCAACATCAGGGCGAACCAGCGGATGTACTCCGGGTGCTGCGGGTATTGCAGCACATTGGCTACGGGTTGAGCGAACAGCACCAGCAACCCGGTGATGAGCGCCCCAGAAACGAGCAACGAGATCACGCCGGTGGAGTAGGCCCGGTCGCGGTCTTCGGTGGGGGTGCCAAATCGGAAAAACGCCGACTCCATACGGTAGGAAAAGATCACCAACAGGAAGCCCGATAGTGCGTACAGGTGGCTCACCACGCCGTACTCTGCTTCCAGAAAAAGGCGGGTGTGCAGCGGCACGAGCATGTAATTGAGCAACCGCGCGACGATGCTGCTCAAGCCGTACAGGGCGGTTTCGCCAGCAAGTTTTTTGACTAAGGAAGACACTATATGTGGTTGTTGGATGCTGGTTGTTGGTTTTGGGGAAAACAAACAGGGGCATGGATTGGCGCAAAGGTGATTCAAAAAAAATTGATCTGCCTGCCACAACCCCCTCCGTACTTTTGCTGCGCATCTACCAAGAGACCACAACCATTCCGCCATGTCCACCGAACCCATCCACCGCCTACTCGAAACGGTCTGTGACCCCGAAATCCCCGTACTCACGGTAGCCGACTTGGGCATCGTGCGTGAGGTGCGCATCCACGACGACGGCACGGTCGAGGTCATCATAACGCCCACCTACAGCGGCTGCCCGGCCATGAATACCATCGAAATCAACATCCGGGCGGCACTCCAAACAGGCGGCTACGACCGGGTGAAGGTGACTACGGTACTCAGCCCCGCTTGGACCACCGACTGGCTCAGCGAATCTGGCCGCAACAAACTCCGGGAATACGGCATCGCTCCACCCGCCAGCGGCAGTCACGACAAAAATGCCCTGCTCGGCGAACCCCGCGCCTTACAATGCCCCCACTGCGGCTCCGACCACACGGAGATGATTTCCCAGTTCGGCTCCACCGCTTGCAAGGCACTGTTCCGCTGCTTGGACTGCTTGGAGCCGTTCGATTACTTCAAATGTCACTAGGTTAAAATGTGGTCAATGTGTTGAAAATGTGGTCAATGTGCGCCTCTCACATTGCCCACATCCCTCACATTGACCACATTTTCAAATTCCCACCCACCTTCCATCAGCCAGCACGGCCAAAGGCAGAAAAACGGAGCCGTCCCACTCACCAAAAATGCTGATAGGCGATCCACCGCTGAGTGCCAGCAGTTGCCAGCCCGTGTTGTTCAATACCGCTACGGGTAGCGATTTTCCTTCCACGTCACACACCACGAAGCGGTCATTTTCTGACACCGGCACCACCTCTTTCAGCAACACTGGCATTTGCGGTAGCCAGGGGTTGGCGGCCAGCGCGAGGGCATAACGGGCCAGTGTATCGGTGAGCGTACCACTTCCCGAAAGTTTCAAACTTGGGGGAAATTCATGCTTGACCTGAGTCAAATCATCGGCGGCTATTGCCCGCAGCGGCCAAGCCGAGGGATAGTAAGCCAGTGTACCGCGCTGCACTGTGCCGGGGCGGAATCCGGGCGGGAAGCCTTGCCGAGCTACATCAAAATCGAGCAGCAGGGCGAACTGGCCGCTGCTGAGGCCCAGCAGCCAAGTGCGGCGCAATCGGTCAGTGCCTTCCAGCGGCTCCTCGCGGAGGGCCAGCACTGCCCAGTCGTCGGTGGTACGCTCGCCGGAAGCCAGCACCTCGTCTCGCCGGGTAGCGATGCCGACAAATGCCTGTAAATCAGCCAATAAACCTTCTGATAGTTCGCTTCGCTTGCGGAAAGCGCGTACGGCAAGGTAGCCCTGCGCCAGCCCGTCAAGCACCCGCTCGGCCCAGTCGGGGCGGTTGGACGACACTTGGCCCAGCAGCCGCAGCCAGCGGCTCAGGCCGGGCAGCGAGGCATCGGCCATGCGCGAGGCGATGTGGGCGAATGCACCGGGGTCTTCGCTCACGAGGGTAGCAAGGCCGTGCCGCATCGCGTCGTTCAGCCAACGTTCGAGGTCGTCGAGGCCGTTGGTGGCGCGTTCGAGGCGTTCGAGGCGGCGTTGCTGGCGAGCGGCTATTTTGTCTTCGGCTGTGCTGGCAGAGGTTGGTAAGGCTGGCAGTACAGCACCGCCCAGGAGTACAGCAGCCCAATCCGGCAGCGCATTTTTTTCCTCAAAAACCGATGCGCCGTCGCGGGCGTGGAGCGCGGCAAGGGCCAGCGCGTGTACGCAGGGGCGGGGCCGAAAAGGGCAGGAGCAGTACAGCCCGCCACTGCCCAAATCCACTGCTACGCGGTGCGCCACGCCGGTGGCGACGGGCATTTCGGCGAAAACGATTTTCTCAAAAAAAGACCGCTGCGCGAAAAAGTCGGGCTGGGCGAGGAGGGCGGATTTTTCCACAGAAAAAAAGGATGGGCAAATGTACCGCACGAACACGGCAACGATGGTCACTCCACCTCATTCGTCCGACGACAAATTCGTTGGACGAAGGCCAAGATGCGCATGTCGTCTGACGAATTTATCGTCGGACGAGTCCTGTGCTCGAAGGCAAAACCTGCCGTTGAGCAAGTAGAACCAACACCAAGAGAAACGTGTCATGCAGGTAGCATTTGCAGGTGAAAGTTGAATTTCAGCCCCTGAACAACCCGAAAGATTGAGGTGATTTTTCAGAAATAGGACTTTCGCACAACCCTGAAAGG
>JAYSUY010000128.1:0-6251 GCA_043718855.1 Saprospiraceae bacterium
ATCCGAAATTACTCCTCGTGCAAGAGCGCAGGTGTTTAATCAATTTTTCCACATAAGGTCTATTACTTTTCACTTTCTGCGCTCGATCAGGATTGACAACATATGGCCTGCCAAACAACAAGGGTCCTGAGCGAACACGGATCAAACTACAAGGTTATGAAAATCGCTACAACACCCGCCCACCACTTTCAACCGCACGCCCCCTCCTGTCTGAGCATCCTTTTTGCTTTGTTGCTTTGTTTGCCCTGGGCAGCGTCAGCGCAGAGCGATGCCTTCATCACCACCTGGATAACCAATCTCTCCGGATCCTCCAACAGCAGGTCCATCACCATCCCGACCACGGGTAGCGGCTACAACTACGAGGTAGACTGGAACAACGACGGCACCTACGACCAGTCGGGTCTTACGGGCGATGTGACCCATGACTTTGGCACGGCAGGCACCTACACCATCCGGATACGAGGCAGTTTCCCATGCATTTATTTCAACAAAGACGGCGACTGCCGAAAACTGATAGACATCAAGCAATGGGGTACGATCGCTTGGACCTCGATGGCAAGCGCATTTTACGGCTGCATCAACCTGAACATTAGTGCCACAGACGTACCCAACCTGAGCGGGGTGAAAGATCTGTCCTATATGTTTGCTAGCTGTGCCAAGTTGAATGGCCCCAGCAACATCGGAACCTGAAACACTGCAGCGGTGACCAATATGAGGTGGATGTTTTCTAGTGCTAGTTCCTTCAACCAACCCATCGGCAGCTGGAACACGGCGAAGGTGACCAATATGGACCGTATGTTTATGGTTGCCAGTTCGTTCAACCAGCCCATCGGCAACTGGAATACGGCGAAGGTGGTCGATATGAGAGCGATGTTTACCAGTGCCAGTTCGTTCAGCCAGCCCATCGGCAACTGGGAGACGGCGGCAGTGACTGATATGGGGTGGATGTTTTCTCGTGCTAGTTCGTTCAACCAGCCCATCGGCGACTGGAACACAGCGGCGGTGACTGATATGGGCTTGATGTTTCATCAGGCAACTTCCTTCAACCAGCCCATCAGCGACTGGAATACGGCAGCGGTGACTAATATGGACTGGATGTTTTTCCAAGCTAGCAAGTTCAACCAACCCATCGGCAACTGGAACACGGCGAAGGTGACTAACATGAATGCTATGTTTAGAGATGTCTATCAGTTCAACCAACCCATCGGCAACTGGAACACGGCGAAGGTGACTAACATGAATGCTATGTTTTCTGGTGCCAGTTCGTTCAACCAGCCTATCGGCAACTGGAACACAGCGGCGGTGACCCAAATGGCGTACATGTTTACCAAAGCCAGTAAATTCAACCAGCCCATCGGCAATTGGAATACGGCCGCGGTGATCAATATGGAAGGTATATTTGATAGTGCCCATTCCTTCAATCAGCCAATTGGCAATTGGAATACAGCGGCAGTGACTAACATGAGTGCTATGTTTCAGAATGCCAGTTCATTCAATCAGCCTATCGGCAACTGGAACACTGCGAAAGTGACCAATTTTGGTATAGTGCGGATGTTTTTTGGTGCCAGTTCGTTCAACCAGCCCATCGGCAACTGGACTTTTCATCCATCGGTATATCTAAACGAGATGCTGGACAACTGCGGCATGGATTGCAAGAACTACAGTGCCACACTGATCGGCTGGAGCAACAACCCTTTCACACCAAGCGGCTGCTCGCTGGGCGCAAGCGGCAGAAAATACGGTACTAATGCCGAAGCCTTGCGGGGGGCGCTCATCACCAGCAGAGGCTGGGCGATCATAGGTGACGCTGCCAGCGGAGCGGATTGTTCGCTGGTAAGCGCTATCGCAGAGCCGCATACCATCCATCAATTGGCCGTGCAGCCCAACCCTTTCAGCGAGCGCACCAGCATCTGGCTGGCTTCTGACCACGCGGGCAAGGGTCTCCTGCGTATCACGGACGCATCGGGCCAGGTCTTTATGGAGGAAACCCTCGTGGCCACACCTGCCATGACCATTCTGGATTGGGATGCCACCGCCGTGCCGTCCGGAGTTTACTTTGTCCGCTTCGAATCGGAACACGGAGCCGTGGTGCGCAAGGTGGTGCGGATGTAGGAGGTAAATTTGATCATGCACCAGTGGGGGAATTTGATAATGCCCTGCATTCCAGCAAAAGTGCCGGAGCAACTCGCAGTCGCCCCGGCACTTGCGTTTTGGGCTTACGATTTTGGAGGTTCGACTTAAAGTCGAACCTCCAATCGGTTTTAAGCGGCCAACTCCGCCCCACTCATCACCGCCTGCTGGTGCGCGATGCTCTCCTGATGCACCGCCGAGAGGAACCGCTCGATGAACTCATCGTTCAGCCCCTGCCGCCGTCCGTGCGTGTAGCCACGTTCCAGAATCTCGTTCCAGCGCACCGTCTGTAAAATCGAGATGTTGTTGCGCGATTTGTAGCGACCGATGTCCTCCGCGATGCGCATCCGGCGGGCCAGCAAGTTGAGCAGTTCGAGGTCCAACTCGTCAATCTTGTGGCGCAGGTTTTCGATGTTTTCTAAAAACTCCCGGTTGTCCGTCGTCTCGCGGCGCACCACCAAGCTGCGTACCAACTCGCTGTAAATGAACGGCGTAATCTGCTGCTTGGCATCGCTCCAAGCCGCATCGGGCGTGGGGTGTACCTCTGTCATCAGGCCGTCGTAGTTCAGGTCGAGCGCCTGCTGGGCCACCTCGCGCAAGTCCTCCCGGTTGCCGCAGATGTGCGAGTTGTCGCAAATCAGCGGCAAGTCCGGCATCCGGCGGCGCAGTTCGATGGGAATTTCCCAGTACGGCGCGTTGCGCAATTTGGATTTGGCGTAAGCCGAAAAGCCCCGGTGGATGGCCCCGATTTGCGTCACCCCCGCGTTGCGGATGCGCTCGATGGCTCCCACCCACAGGTCGAGGTCCGGGTTAACGGGGTTTTTGATCAGCACCGGTACATCCACGCCCCGCAGCGCATCGGCGATTTCCTGCACGGAAAACGGGTTCACCGTCGAGCGCGCGCCCACCCACAGCACATCCACCCCGTGTTTCAGGGCTTCGTACACTTGGTTGCCGTTGGCGACTTCGATGGTTGTGCGCAGACCAGTTTCTTCCTTCACCCGGCGCAGCCAGGGCAAAGCCGCCGCGCCCTGGCCCTCGAACGCGCCGGGGCGGGTGCGCGGCTTCCACACGCCAGCGCGGAAGAGGTCAATGCCGAGGTCGAGACCTGCGAGGTCGTGCGCCGTCGCAAGCACTTGCTCTTCTGTCTCCGCTGAGCAAGGGCCGGCGATGAGGAAGGGGCGAGAATCTTTTTTCTGAAACATATTTTTGAATGTGATGATGGGCGAGTGTGATAATTTGATAATGAGCCGACAGCCAATGGCCAACAGCCAAAAGTCAATGGTCAATAATCCTCCGAATCTCGTTGGCCTGCTCCATGAGTTGTCGGAACGTGTCAAAATCCTTCTTAATCAACAAAGTGCGGAAGCGGCTGACAGTGTTGATGAACTCGTCTAGAACATCCAGCACGTTGTCGCGGTTTTGCCTAAAAATCGGAATCCACGTGTCGGGGCTACTTTTGGCGAGGCGCACCGTGCTCTGGAAACCGCCGCTTGCCAACTCGAAAATCCGGTTTTCGTCGCGCTCTTTTTCCAGCACCGTGAGCGCCAGCGCGAACGACGCGATGTGCGAAATGTGGCTCACATACGCCACGTGCAGGTCGTGCGCCGCGCCGTCGAGCGTCGTGGTGTGCATCCCCAGCGCGGCGTACAGTTTCTGGCAAATGCCGAGCGCGTCGGCATCGCTTTTTTCGATGTCCGAAAAAACGCAGCATTTCCCCGCAAACAAACCCCGCACGGCAGCCTCCGGGCCGCTATACTCCGTGCCCGCCATCGGGTGCGTCGCCACGAAGCGTCCGCGTTTCGAGTGGCCCTCCACCGCCGCCAGCACAGGTTGCTTGGTGGAGCCGACATCCAGCACAACTTGCTCAGCGTCAATCAAGTCCAACACCTGCGGCAGCAGCACAGTCAGGCTATCCACTGGAGTCGCCACGATGATGATCCGGCTCTGCCGCACCGCTTCGGGCAGGGGCAGCACCGCATCCACCAAGCCCAATTCGAGGGCGCGGGCGGCATGGGCGGGATTGGAATCCACCCCGATGATGTGGCTGGCAAAGCCGCTGTCGCGCAGCCCTAGCGCGATGGAGCCGCCGATGAGGCCAGGGCCGATGATGGTTAGTGTCATGGTGTTTGGGTATTTGTGGAGGTGGTGATTTGGTGAGGCGACCCCACCCCCGGCCCCTTCTCCGCCAAAGGCGGAAGGGGAGCCACGACATACGCCGGGGCAAGGGAATTCGAGTTTATCATGGCGTTTGTCACGGTGCTTGCCTCGTCTCCCCTTCCGCCTTTGGCGGAGAAGGGGCCGGGGGTGGGGTTGACCCGTGCCGCCGCTTCCTCCAACACTTCCACGGCACTGCACAACGATACCCGCAGATACCGCTCCCCGTTGGAGCCGAAAATGCCGCCGGGCGTGAGGAATACATTTTTTTCGTACAGCAACTCGTTGCTCAGCGCGTAGCCGTCGGCGTAGCGATCGGGTATTTTAGCCCACACGAAAAGCCCCTGCTGTGTGGTATCAAACTGACAATCAAGTTTTTTCAAAATTTGGAACGCCACCTGCTGCCGCTCGCGGTAGGTCGCGTTTAGGTCGCGGTGCCAGTCGTCGCCGAGTTGCAGGGCAGCAACGGCGGCTTGTTGCACAGGCAGAAATTGCCCGCTGTCCATGTTACTTTTGAAGCGCAGCACCGAGCGCAGGTAATTGGGGTGGCCCGCCACCATACCCACGCGCCAGCCCGCCATGTTGTGCGATTTGGAGAGCGAATTCAGTTCGAGCGCGACCCCGCTTGCGCCTTCGGCGGCGAGGATGCTGCGCGGCGTGTCGTTGAGGATAAAACTGTATGGATTGTCGTTGACAATCAAAATGTTGTGGCGTTTTCCGAAATCCACCAACTGCTGAAAAACCGCTGCCGAACCGGGCGCTCCGGTGGGCATTTGCGGGTAGTTGGCCCATAGAATTTTTACCCTGGAGAGGTCGGCTTTTTCCAACGCATCGAAGTCGGGTAGCCAGCCGTTTTTTTCTGTCAAGTCATAAAACTGCACCTCCGCACCTGCGAGCCGCGTGGCCGCCGAGTAGGCCGGGTAGCCGGGGTTGGGCACCAGTGCTATGTCGCCTGCTTCCAAAAAAGCCATCGCCACGTGGACGATGCCCTCCTTCGACCCGATGAGCGGAAGTATCTCATTGTCAGGGTTTAAGGCCACGCCGTAGTAGCGGCTGTACCATGTTGCCCATGCCGAGCGCAGGGCCGGGATGCCGGTGTACGACTGGTAGCCGTGCGCTGCCGGGTCGCCTACGCCCTTTTGGAGTGCTTCGGCGACTGAAAGATGCGGCGGCAAATCGGGCGAGCCGATGCCCAAGTTGAGCACCGGACGGCCTTCGCTGCGCAACTGCGCGATTTCGCGGAGTTTGGCGGCGAAGTAGTATTCTTGGACGGCTTCGAGGCGGCGAGCAGGCTGTATCATGGAACGATGAACGATGAACGATGAATGGGGCGTAGTGCCGGGGCGACTGATAACTGGCAACTGATAACTAATCACCAGACCTGTACTGCCCCAGCACCTTGCATTCTGCCGTCATCGCATCCAGCAAGCGGAGTGTGGCGGACAGCGTGGCGGGGTTTTGTACGGTGAAATCGACAAAAAACTGGTACTCCCACACCCGCCCCAGCAGTGGCACGGACTGGATTTTGGTCAGGTTGGCACTCTCGGAAGCAAGCATGGCGAGGATGCGGCTCAGGCTGCCAGGCTGGTGGGCAGTGGTGAAACTGACCGAGACTTTGTTGGCCCCGGCTACAGGCTGAGCGTCTTGGCGGCGCTGCACTGCGAGGAATCGAGTGAAGTTCATCGGGTTGTCCTCGATGGCCGGAGCGAGTATGTGCAGTCCGTAGCGTTCGGCGGCGAGGGTGCTGGCGATGGCCCCGGTGTGCTTGGCTCGGTGGCGTACGATGCGGGCGGCACTTTCGGCAGTGTCCTCCGACTCCACGAGCCGGATGCGGGGGTACTGCTTAAAAAACTCGCCGCACTGGGCCAGCGCCATCGGGTGCGAATGTACCTCGCGGAGGTCAGACAGCGAGGTGCCGTGCAGGGCCATCAGGTTTTGTTGGATGCGGAGAAAAACCTCGCCGA
>JAYSUY010000129.1:0-19479 GCA_043718855.1 Saprospiraceae bacterium
CTGCGACATGACAACCCGTTTTTCTCTAATCTGACAAAGTAGCGCTAAGTGTGTCTCTAAAATTAGTTTGGGTTATCTTGCAAAGGCGTAGGGGCGTAAAGCATTCAAAATCACAACTTTGCGCCTTTTCGTCTTTGCGAAGCATTTGTGTCGTGGTACTTGTTGCTGCCGTTTCGGCGGTATCGGCGATGTCCGTTTTTTCGGTGTTCCATCTGTGTCTCGTGCAGCACATGTTTACAAGTTTGAAACGCGCCCAAATATAAGCCGCCTTACCTTAGCGCGGGTAAATCGAGAACATCCAAAAACCGAGTACCTGCAACCACAACCATGTTTCACTCTATCTGGGGCGATATTCAGCAAGCCTTCCGCAGCGGCACGATGGTGACGCGTTTGGTCATCATCAATTTTTCGGTGTTCGTGCTGGTCGTGCTCACCAAGTTTTTGTTGTTCCTGTTCAACGCAGGCAACGGCATACCCGACTACTTCGACGATCTGCTGCACCTGTTTTGTATGCCTTCCGACTGGCGCACCTTGCTCTGGCACCCCTGGGCACCCTTCACTCACATGTTTTTGCACGAAGGTTTTTGGCACGTGCTGGGCAACATCCTGTTCCTCTACCTCTTGGGTACCATCGTAGGCGACTTGGTGGGCGACCGCCGAGTGCTTCCCGTGTACCTGCTGGGCGGTTTGGCGGGCGGCGTGATGTTCCTGATCTCCAAATTTTTCCTCCACTACCTCTCTCCCTACGCGCTCGGAGCATCGGGTGCGGTGATGGCTCTGGCTGGTGCAGCCGTCACGTTGGCCCCTGATTATCGGGTGATGCTCCTGCTACTCGGCGAAGTAAAATTGAAGTACATCGTGCTGGTAATGGTGCTGCTCGATCTGCTGGGCATCGCCAACATGGACAACACTGGCGGTCACTTGGCGCACATCGGCGGCTTCCTCACGGGTATTTTTATGATGAACCAACTCCGCGACGGCAAAGATTGGTCGGAACCCGTGAACCGCTTTTTGGACTACATTATGGGCCTTTTTTCTACAAAAAGCCGCCCAAAACAAGCCATCAAGCGCAAAATGCCCTCCTCCGGCCCAGCAAAAGGCAGCAGCAAAAGCGACACCAACGACCTCTCGATGCAGGAACGGCTCGACGAGATACTGGCCAAAATCAAGGCCAGCGGATACGACAGCCTAAGTCCAGAGGAGAAAGAGTTTCTGTACGAGACTAGTAAGAAACTATGAACGAGGAAGTATGAACGAGGAACGAGGAACTATGAACGAGGAACGAGGAACTATGAACGCCTCAATCAACGGACAACTAAGAACTGACAACTGACAACGAGCATGAAGACCCTGCTGAAACACGCCGTCCGCATTCTGAGCGCAGCGGTCATTTTCCTGACCCTGCTGGCCTACGTTTGTCCGTTGGTCAGTCCGGCCACGTTCAAGTGGCTCACGTTTTTCGGCACAGCATTCCCCTGGCTCCTGTTGTCCAACCTACTGCTGACTGGCGTGTGGCTGTGGCGGCGTAACCGCTTCGCGCTCTACCATGTGGGCATCATCGCCTTCGGCTGGTCGTATGTCACAGGGTTCATTGGCTTTGATTTTGGGAAAGACACCGTGCCGGAAAGTGCCATCATGGTGGCCACCCACAACCTCGGCACCTTGTTTCGCGGAAAAAAAATGAGCGATGCCCTGCGGGAAAAAACCGCCGCCGACTATGTGCGCTTTTTGCAGGAAAATGGCGACCCAGATGTGCTGTGTACTCAGGAGACCGGCGGAAAATTTTACCGCTTAGTGGCCGAAAAGATGGGCTATGCCCACAATTTTAACCTAAAAAAAGGTACCGTTATCCTCAGCCGCTACCCAATGGAAGGGGGCGGTGAGGTGCCATTCGGCAAAACCGCCAACTCTTCGCTTTGGGTAGATATGCGGGTACAGGGCAAATTGGTGCGCTTCTACAACGTACACCTGCAATCCAACAAAGTCACCGCCGACACCGAAAAAGTCATCGGCGAAGCCGAACTGGATGAAGGCGCGACGTGGAAAGAAATCGGCAGCGTACTGGGTCGGGTGGGCAACGCCACCAGCCTCCGTGCCGAGCAGACTCAACGCCTTCGGGAACACATCACCGCTTGTCCGCATCCGGTGGTGGTGTGTGGTGATTTCAACGACACGCCCAATTCCTACGTCTACGCTACGCTCTCGCAGGGCCTCAGCGATACCTTCCGCCAGAAGGCACTCGGCCTCGGTACTACTTTCGCCGGAGTGCTGCCCTTGCTGCGCATCGATTACATCCTCACCCAGCAGTCGTTCACCACCTTCTCCTGTCGCACGGTACGCGGCGGCGGTTTTTCCGATCACTACCCGGTGTTTGTGGCGATGGGGATATGAGTGCTGTCAAAGCAAATCGCCTGTGCCGCAACGTATTGCGACACAGGCGATTTTGAATTTTTGAGGGATTTTAGGCCTCACAATGGCCATGCAGTTCAGGCATTTTCGTTTTCAAAAATCTGTGCCTCAATCTCCTCGGCGTGTGCCTCGAAATAGTCCCAAACATTCTTCAAGTCCGAAGTGCGAAGGGTGGGGTATTCACCCAAAAGCCTTTCGTCAGAATAACCCATCTGCCCCGCTTGCACCAGCGACCACACTGGAAGGCGCGTACCCGACACCCGAGCAACGCCGCCACAGATGCCAGGCGTTTTTTCAATGCCTGGAAAAATGTCGGACAATTCATTAGCGACCCATTGCAGTACTTGGGCCTTTTCTGCTCGCGTCATCGTGTGCAGCAACTCTTTCGCCTGTTGTAAATTGCTCATAAAAAGTCGTGTTGAACGGTACAAACCTATGATTTTCAGCCCAAATACCCCCGCACCGCCTCCACTGCCGCCTGCAACTGCGAAGCATCGCTGCCACCCGCCGTAGCGAACGAGGGCTGGCCGCCGCCGCCGCCTTTCAGGAATTTGCCAGCCAGTTCGCGGACGATGGTACCGGCGTTCAGGCCTTTCTCTTTCACCAAGTTGTCGCTGATTTTTACCGAAATCAGCGGTTTGCCATCAGGCGATACAGAGCCGAATGCGATGACGGCGTTGCCGATCTCGCGGTCCAGTTCAAAAGCCAACGTTTTGATCGCAGCGGCATCGTTGAGCGGCAGCATGACAGCCAAGTGCTGAATGCCATTCAGCATGACAAATTTGCTGCGCAAATCCTCCCGCAAGCCGTTGGCTTGCTCCTGTACGAGGCGTTCGATTTCTTTTTGCAAACGCTTGTTCTCTTCCTGCAAGTCGCTGACAGCCTTCGGTAAGTCTTTGGCTTTCAGCACGTTCTTGATGGCTCCGATTTCATTTTCAAGCCCGATTACATACTGCTCGGCCCCTGCTGCCGTCACCGCCTCCAAGCGGCGCACCCCAGCCGACACCGCGCTTTCGGAAGTGATTTTGAAGTAGCCGATCTGCCCTGTGTGCTGCACGTGGCAGCCGCCGCAGAGTTCGCGGGAGTAGGCCGGGTCGAAGGTGATCATGCGCACCGACTCGCCGTATTTTTCGCCGAAAAGCATCATCGCGCCAGCCTTCTGGGCCTCCTCGATGGGCAGGTTGCGGGCCTCTACGAGCGGGATGTTTTCGCGCACTTTTTCGTTTACGATGTGCTCGATTTCGGCCAGTTCGGTATCGCTAACCTTTTGAAAATGAGCGAAGTCGAAGCGTAGGGCTTGGTCGTCCAAGTACGAGCCTTTCTGCTGGACGTGGGTGCCCAGCACCGAGCGCAGCGCGGCATGGAGTAGGTGTGTGGCCGAGTGGTTGGCTTCTGTGAGGCGGCGTTTTTGCTCGTCCACCTCGCAGCGAACCGTGTCGTCGTCAAGTTGCTCCGGCAGCCGGTCCACGATGTGGTAGATCAGGTTGTTCTCCTTCTTCGTGTCCACCACCCGGATGCGCTCCTGATCGGTGCCTTCCGATCCGAATACCATCCAGCCCGTGTCGCCCACCTGCCCGCCGCCTTCTGGGTAAAACGGGGTCCGGTTCAGCACAACCTGAAATTGGGTCACGTTTTTGGCCGAAACAGTGCGGTATTTCACCACATGAGAGGCGCGGGTTTCCAACTGGTCGTAGCCCACAAACTCGGCATCCGTGCCGTCGGTCAGCACCATCCAGTCGCCGACTTGTTTCACGGCATCTTTGCGCGAGCGGTCTTTTTGCTCCTGCAAAGCCACTTTGAAGCCTTCCTCATCCACGCTCCAACCTTTTTCGCGGGCGAGCAGGCTGGTCAGGTCATAGGGGAAACCGAAGGTGTCGAGCAACTCGAAGGCCTGCTGCCCGGTGACGATATTATTCTGTACATCAAGCACTTCGATGCGCTTCAAGCCGCTTTCGAGGGTGCGGAGGAAGGATTTTTCTTCTTCCAAAATCACCTTCGACACAAAATCCACCTGTGCTTTCAGTTCGGGGAAAACGTCCGAAAACTCTGCTGCGAGGATGGGCACCATGCGGTACAGCACCGGCTCTTTGATGTCCAGAAACGAGTAGTAGTAGCGCACGGCCCGGCGCAAAATGCGGCGGATGACGTAGCCCGCGCCCGTGCTGCTCGGCAACTCACCGTCCGCGATGGTGAACGACACGGCCCGCAGGTGGTCGGCCACGACGCGCATGGCGATGTCGGTCTTGACGGAGGGCGAATCGCTGCCGGGGTACGAGTCTTGGTAGGTGTGGCCGGAGAGGTTGCTCAAAAAGTCGAACAGCGGTTTCCAGAGGTCGGTGTCGTAGTTGGAGCGGGCACCTTGCACGGCGCGGCAGAGTCGCTCGAAGCCCATGCCGGTATCTACGGATTTGGCAGGTAGTTCCTCCAGCGAGCCATCGGCTTTGCGGTTGAACTGCATGAACACGTTGTTCCAAATCTCAATCACGTTGGGGTCATCATTGTTCACGAGGTCGCGGCCATCTTTCGCAAGTCGCTCAGTGTCAGGGCGCAAGTCCACATGGATTTCGGAGCAGGGGCCGCAGGGGCCTTGTTCGCCCATCTCCCAGAAGTTCTCTTTTTTGCCAAATTTCAGGATGCGATCTTCGGGCAGCATGGTGCGCCACACGTCGTAGGCTTCTTGGTCAAAGGGTACGCCTTCGGCTTCGTTGCCCGCAAAAACTGACACATAGAGCCGGTCTTTGGGGATTTTGTAGACGTGGGTGAGCAGTTCCCAACTCCATTCGAGGGCTTCTTTTTTGAAGTAATCGCCAAACGACCAGTTGCCCAACATCTCGAACATGGTGTGGTGGTAGCCATCAAAGCCCACATCTTCCAAGTCGTTGTGCTTGCCGCTCACGCGGAGGCATTTTTGGGTGTCGGCCACGCGCAGAGCAGGCGGCTTTTGGTTGCCCAAAAAGAAATCCTTGAGCGGCGCCATACCGGAGTTGATGAACAGCAGGGTGGGATCGCTCTTCGCCACCATCGGGGCGGAGGGGATGATTTTGTGGCCTTTGGAAGCGAAGAAGTCGAGGAATTGGCGGCGGATTTGACGGGAAGTCATGCTATGATGTGGAGGTGTTTATTTTGTGCGAGGGAAAAAGGTTGGTAGATAATCCATGCTATCTACTCCAAAAAGACGCACAAAGTTACAAAAAACGCCCGCCTTCAATTCGATAGACTATACTTTGATTGGGTGCTGTTCCAAGCAGCCCTCCATTTTTTCAAAACAACGATACCTTGTAGGCGATGCTATTCCACCAGCACCCAAGCAGCCCAAATGTAGGGGTTAGGCTTTTTCCGCATCTCATCTTGAGCCGCTGTGAACGCTTCCCGGAGGCTTAGTTTTTGGGCAAGCCACTTGCCGTAGAACGAGGCGATCATGGACTGAGCATCTTGGGCCGGGACCTCCCAAAGCGATACGATCTGGAATTTTGCGCCAGCGATGCTGAGTGCTCGTTGCATACTGTAGGCTCCTTCAATGGCTTGGTCGTCGCCGAGATTGGTGCTGCAAGCGGTGAGCACAGCCAGTTCGGTGTTTTGCAAGTTTAGTTGCTGAGCTTCGTAGGCCAACAGTACAGCATCTTCCCCGTTGGACAGGGGCCGTTTCTTTTCTAAAAAATGGTTGCACCCAGCCAGTAACAAGCCGGAACGGAGCATGGGATTTTGAGCAAACAAAGGCTTGGGCCACAGGTCGCCCTGCTCATCAGGCACTTTGGGCATATCGGCATATCCGTGTGTAGTGATCTGCACGATACGAGGTGAAGGAGTCAGCCCTGAACCCATGGCTTTCATGGTTTCTTCACTGGCCTCAAAGCCTCTATAAATTTGGGTTTTGAACCCTGAGCGCAGCAAGTTTCTGGCAATGGAATCGGTGTAGAATGCCGAGTTTGGGACGTGGGCAGCCTTTTTCATATCGCTGCTGAGGAGGGGGCGTACAGAAAAATCCTGCGCTGCCTTGCCGAGGTGCGTCGCGTTGGCTTTCAAGTAAGCAGTGCTGTCCATGTCGTAGGAGATGTCGCCAAAAATGACGGCGGTCTGCTCATGTGGCATTCTGGGTGCTTTGGCAAAAGACTGGTCGGCCAGACGCTGAACGGCCAAAGCACGGGTGCTCTGGAGCCGCACCCAGTTGTGTTTGCTGGCAAGGACTTGGCCCATTGGGTCCATTAGCGCAGCCGGGTTGATGCGGTGCAACAAGCCGGAGGGCGCGTAGTAGATGCTGCGGGCATTGCCCAAAAAAGGCGCAAGCGGCACCCAGAGCAGTTGATAAAAATCTTGTCGGCCACCGTACAGGTTTTTCACGATAGATTCTTCACTCGCCCCAGTGCCAGGCTCCATGAGTTGGGCCAATACGCGCTGCTCGAAAAGATGCACGAACCGAGGCGGCTTTTGGCCGGGAGACAGAATAAGCGCGGCGTATAAAATTTTATTTTTCAATGAAGTATCCACGCCTTGATACTCGTAGTGAACGAACTCGACGGCGACTTCATCTGCTTTTAATTTGGCTTGCACATCCTGCCAGCACACTACTCGGCGGGCTGTGGCAGCCTCCCCCACAGATTGCCGCCGCAGCCGCGCAGCGGTTTGCAGGAGGAAGCCTTTGTAAAAAAGCGTGTTGTCGTAAGCAATGGAAACGAGCGATTTGCGCTCCGCCCAATGGTCGTGAGCCAAGTCATAGTTTGTAAAGATGAAGTGGGCAAATACCGCTTCGTAATCTGACAACTCCCGCTCGGTCAGGTAAGTAGAAGCCTTTCTCAGCAGCGCGTAGCAGACCAAGTTGTACTCTGCCAGCAAGGTGTCCAACTGCCTCAGGTCGCCCACTTGGTTGTACAGTTTGGCCAAGTTTAGTAGGGAGGATGCGTACAGGAAATGCTCCTTTCCAAGCACCCGTTTTCGGGTTTCTTTGGCTGCCTTCATGTGTCCTTCGGCTTCTGCGAAACGGCCCATATTTTGGTAGAGCACACCGAGATTGTCTCTGTCTCTTGCACACTCCAATTCAAGTGGAGGTGCGTTGCAGTCTAAGGTGATGGCTTTGGCCAACAGTTCAGATGCTTCATCCAAGCGGCCCAGCGCGGTGTAGTCGGCTGCTAAGTTGTTGTATGACTGGGCAATCTCTGGGTGCGTTGCCGAGTGTACTTTTTCTTGTACAGTCAACGCCTCTTGGTGGTATTTGGCCGCCTCTTCGTACCGTTTTTGGCCGTGCCGGATATTTCCCCGATTGTTCAGCCGCAAGGCGCATTCTTTGTGCAGCAGCCCGTAGAGGGTACGAAAGATGGAGAGCGAGTGCGTGTTGAGCGAGTCAGCCTCCTCGTAGCGGCCCATCTGGTACAGCAGCACAGCGAGGTTGCTCAACTTGCCCGCCCAGTTGATGGAGTCTTGGGCGTTCGTGCTGGGCTGTAGTCGGATGGCATCGCGGTACAATGGCTCTGCTTGCGGGAGTTGCCCTGTTTGCAGGTAGAGCGTGGCCAGCCCGCTGAGGGAGTGGCTGTATTCAACACTTCCTGCGCCGGGTTTATGTTTTCTGATGCTCAAGGCCGTTTTGTAGCAGACCTCTGCGGTGTCGTATTTGGCCTGGCCGTAGCAGAAGTTAGCGTAGTTTTGAAGGCTCAGGGCGTACTCGGGGCTTTGCTCGCCCGGTGTTTTTTTCCTGAGGGCTATCACCTCTTGGTGATAGGATTTTGCCTCGTCGTAATCAGACATCTCGGCACACAGCACGGCTAAGTTGTTGAGCGCTTTGGCGTAGTCGGGGTGGGCGGTGCCTGCTCGCTGGGCAATGATCTGCTTGGCTTCCAGATAGCAGACTTTGGCTTCTGCCCATTTTTCTTTACGATGCCAGATGCGCCCTTGATTCAGTTGGGTACTGGAGTAGGGGATGGAGGTTTTGCCAAAATGCTGCACCGCTTGCTGCATCGCCTGCTCGTTGATGCGCTGGGCCTCGTCCAATTTGCCTTGCCCAATCTTGGTTTGAGCATCTTTGACGGAAGCAGCGATTTCCACCTTGATGGCGGCAGTGTCGGGTGTTTGGGCGAGCGCGGGCAGGGTGCAAAAGACCAAGGCAAGGAGCAAGAATAAACAGGGAAGGGCAAGGTTGTTCATGCTGTGAAGATTGTCTGGTGAAAAATCAGGTGTGCAGTAAAGGTCAAAATTTGCATTAACCCTGCCCTTTTTTGCAAAATCTGCTCAAAATATAATCCCTAAAAGCAGATGTGCGGCAGTTTCAGAAAAATCGGAGATTTGCCCACCCGTATCCTGTTACCTTTTTTCTGGCACACCACTCTAACCCGTTCATTCGATGACCGACTTGGAAATCATCGAGGCCCTGCGCCGAGGGGGCACTGCACGCGAGCGTGCCGAAGCCTTCATGTATCGTGCATGGCGCGAGGCAGCCCTTGGCGTGATCCTCAAAAAAGCAAAGGGGCCGGGGGTGGACCTGAAATTGGTGAAAGAACAAGCCCTCGCAGCCTTCCGAGAAGCGTTCCTGCCTTTTGTGCGCCGGGTGTCGCGCCCTGACTTCGGGCTGCACAGTGCCACGCTCCAGACCTACTTCGTGACCTGTGTGCGCAACCGATGGACGAGAAAGCACCCGCTCAACCGGCCCGACTTCGCCGTGCCAGAAGACGAACACCTCACTGATTTTGCCAAAAGCGTGGAGCAGACGATGATAGAGGCCGAGCTCGCCCTGCTGGTCGAGAAATCTCTCAGCCATCTATCTGTCGATTGCAGAGAGGTGCTGACCATGTTCAAAAATGGATACAGAATGGAAGAAATCGCTCAAAAGATGGGCTGGGCCAGTGCGGATGTGGCCAAGAGCCGAAAGTGCGAATGCTCCAAAAAATACAGAAAAACCCTTGAAAGCCAGCCCGAACTGTTGAAACTCGTAAAGGAACTATGCTATGGATGACGAACTGCTTGACGATACGATAGAGCAATATCTACAGGGCCTCCTGACTGCCGAACAGGCCCAAGCCTTCGAGGGCCAAGTGGCCGCTGACCCGGACTTGGGGCATCGGGTCGTGGTGCAAAAAGCCTACCTGCTGGGTCTCGAAGCATTGGAGCAACAAGATTTGGAACAGCGGTTCGCTCAGTGGGACCTCGAATTGGATGCCCAAAAATCCGCCTCTAGGGCTTGGCGCTGGGTCGCAGTAGGGGCCTTGGCGGCTCTGGTGGCGGCTGCGTTTTTTTGTTGGCCCGCTCGCCCGTCCGCACCGTCCGCACCTGTTCCCATCATACAAGACAGCCTTCCCACCCCGCCGCCGCCAGTCACCCCCAAACGCCCGCCCGCCTTCGATGGCAAAACACTAGCACTGCAATCTGCCCCCGTGACCGCCTACCTTCTCAGCAGACAAACACTGGGTGACAGCAACCAAATGGCACAGCCGCTGCAAAGAGCCGAGGAAGCCTTCAAAGCCTCAAATTTCGAGGAAGCCGAACGCCTGCTGAGCAGCATTCCGATAGACGGGCCGCTCCGAAACGACGTGCTCAACCGGCTGCCGTTCGCCCTTTTTTATCAAGGAAAATTTCTGGAGGCCATCCCGGTCTTCAATGAACTTGCCAGTGCCGACCGTTTTGAAAAAAGCCGTGCTGAATGGTACCTGCTGCTGTGTTACCTGCCGAGCGCTGCACAAAACCGGGCAGAGATCAAAGCAGCATTAAAGCGCATCCTCAGCAATCCTGATCACGAATTTCGGCCGCAGGCCAAAAAATTGAAAAAAACTTTGGAGCGGGCAAAAATGCTCTGATGTGCTGTTCGTCAAGATTTTGTACAAGCGAGAGAATGTCGTTGGATGCGATGTCCTCTCGCTTTTTTATGGCACCGAGGGCATATAGAAAAAATGCTCTGTTACACTTTTTTAGAGGGTGGACTCTAATGAGGCAAACGCTGCAACTTCATCTCATACACTCAAGCCACATCTCTTGCATGAAAAAAATACCTGCTTACCTCCTGTTGGTTGGGCTACTTGCTCAAGCCGTTGCCTGCAAACCAAAGCCGGACTGGCTCCGCGAGCCATTTTTGGAGCAACAGCAGGCCATCGCCCAAACTGTAAAAGCCATTTTTGATGCAGCGAAAGCAAAAGACCTCGCCCGCTTAGACTCTTTCCACCTCTACGGCCCCAAGTTCTCCAAATTCGATGACGGAGAAATCAGGGGCAAAATAGACGCTGCCCTCGGTCAGCAAAAGGAGCACGAGTTGTTCACAGCGATAGATGACTTCCAGTTCAATATCTCTGACATGAAGGCGGATGTGTTCGGGCAGGTCGGCATCGCTTCCTTCATCATCGAGTACACGGCCAAGTTGCAGGGCCAAGCCCTGAGCGGGAAAGTTCGCGGCACACTGGTGTTCGTGGATGACACGGGCAAGTGGAAGATCACCCACGAGCATTTCTCGCCCTATTGAAACCTTCAAGACGAAGTTCCGCGACTCACCAGTATCCTACTACACAAACGAGCATAACAAACCGATCAGGACATCGCAGGGCGGTGTGCCTCAGCCCTTTGTCATACTCAAAAATCATCCACAACCATGAATCCATTCAACGAATATCGCCTGTGGATCATCGTGGGCGTAGGCAGCATGAGCATCTTCCTTTTGGCGATGGTGTGGCGCTACTACTACTCCAATCGCAAGCGAAAAGAAGCCCAAACCGACTACGGCTTAGTTTTCCTCATCTCTGGTATCGGGATGTGGGTCATGCTGTCTATTTTTAAACTGCTGGCTGCGCCTAATCCGGTGGAACCTATGGTGCTGCACACGCTATCGATGATCAACAATGGGCTGTTGCTTTCATCCATCCCGTTTTTCGAGCACTCCAAATTTTTGGGGTCCAACCTATCTATCCGAAAGAACTGGACGGCCATTTCAGGCGTATCGGCGCTCGCTGTGCTGGTGGTGATCTATTTCGTGAAGGAGTCGATCACGGCAGACATCTTGGATTGGGGGTTTTCCACCATCATCTTCACCATCTTGGGCGGCATCTTGTTCCGGTCATTTTTTGAGCGGTACCTCCCTTCCATCGGATACTTGTCGCTGGTGGTGATGGGCATGACCATTTTCAGTCAGTTCATCATCTCTTTTTCAAAAACCCCCTCCGCACCCCCGTACCCTGAAATTTCAGGAGACCTCCAAGAACTGGGCTACCTCCTCGGAGGCATCTCCTTCGCCATGATGCTGGTGATTTGGGTAGCCTTAGCCTTCACTTGGATTCTGGACGAAAACGACGTGTTCGATGACTGGGACGACGATCAAAAAGCCAAAGATTATTGGAAACAATACAAGGGAAAGTTGTCTGATGGCGTAGAAGTATTGAAGCGAAGTGTTGGGGACGGATTATCGCGTATGCTGTTCAAAAAGTGCATCGCACTTTTTGATGTCGAAGGAGTGCCCAACCAACAATCCGACGAAATGCAAAATCTGGAAGCAGAGATCATCGCCGCCGCTGGAAGGTTCAGTTTCCTCACACGGTCTTACCAAAAAGGTGAGATCACTGAAAATGCCCGCTTGACCGAGATCGCAAAAATCCAGGGACACGTTTTGAATTGGTTTCCCCACTTGCAGAATGCCATGCGCCCCCAAGCCAATGATACCCCCGCTCCTCCTGCTCTATGAAACAAATACCCGGCACCTACATCTTCCGCGAAATCAGCGATGAAGCCGAACTACTCCAAGCCTTTAGGCTCCGATACCGGGTATATCAGCAGGCACCACACCTGCTGCGGCTCTTGTCGCAAGACAACCCAGCCAACATAGACCTCGACGGCTACGATTCATATTCCCGGCATTTTGGGATATTCAAAAGGGTCAGCCAGGGTGATGCGATGGTGGGTTGCCTGCGCGTCGTGGAGCATCAGCAGAAGGAGTGGGTAGCCGCTGTGGTCGAACGATTAGAGCGAGCGCACGGATTTCGAGCCAAAACCCGTACCCACACTTTCTTTCACCTTCATATCTTCCCGGGTTTAGAAACTTTATTGGGTGAGCCGCTACTGGAAGACGGTCGTTTCAGCGAGCCTGGCCGTTTTGTTCTCCTGCCCGAGCACCGCTCGGTTGGCTTGGCGCAGTTCGCCATAGCGAGCGTCATGGCTTGGGGTTTTTCAAACCCCGTTTTGCAGACGGGGTTGATTGATTGTCAAAAAGCGCACTGCCGGATATATGAATGCAACGGATTCCGCTGGGTAACCGCTCAAAGCGATGCGCCCGATGCTTGGCACCTGATGGTGATCAACCGGGCGACCGTCGAGCAACGGATGCCCGATTTGCAGCAACGTATGCAACAGTACCACGAACAAGGGGGCTTTGTCCTCGAGTTGGGCCGAGTAGATTGGAGCGCGTGGCAGTACCTGCCAGTGGCGTTGCGCCGTCGGGTGCGTAGGCTACGGCGCAGTATCTTGGGCTGGGCAGCCCGCAGCATCAACCCAACAAGACTATTATGAAAAAACTCGGCAACCTATTTTTTTACCTGCTTTTGGGGTACTTTTTACCGCTGGTCGGTCAGCCGACTTTGCTGGCACACTGGCAAATGATCCTGCTGATGCTGGCGGCTACTACCATGATATTCACCCAACCATCACTGGATGTAGCCGAAGCGCGGGCGCAGCAGGCTACGGATCGGTTCTCGATGCTTTGGATTTCTGTGCTGGCACTGCCAGCCATCGTTGCCCCCATCTTGGAGTGGGCTTATGGCCGCCCCCAGTTGCCCTCAGCCAATGCTTGGACGGTGGTCGGTCTGTGTGGGATGGTGAGCGGCCTTGTGCTGCGCACTTGGGCCATTCGCACGCTCGGGCGGGCATTCACCTCTACGGTGCAGGTACAGCAGGGGCAAATCTTGATCACGTCGGGGCCTTACCACTTGGTGCGGCACCCCAGTTATTTGGGTGCCTACATCACCTTCCTCGGTTGCGCAGTTTTTTTGCAATCCTGGATTGGGCTGCTGGTCGCTGCAGCCAGCATGGGCATCGCTTACCTCATTCGCATCCCTGTGGAGGAGCATGCTCTGGCTGCACATTTCGGAACTGCGTGGCAGTTGTACTGCCGCCGCACTTGGCGGATGCTGCCGGGGCTGTGGTGATTTAAGAGTGCCAGCGGCAGATTTGACGAGAGGTCATGCTAAGTACTTGGGTAGAAATAATCCGTGTTGAAGGTTATTGAAAATCAAGTCTTTGTAAAATCAATAACCCGGTTTAAATATGCCCAACTACTTATGCTTATAGATGCGCTTATTTTAAAACTGCCGCAAAAGCAACAGATTTCCATCCTAATCAGCGGCTTGCACCCTATTTCCCCTCAATTCTTCATTACCCCTACTTCTTCCGCTCCGTCACAAACACCAGCAGATCGTACATCGCCTGCCGGGCCTCGCTCTCCGGCGCGACGGCCAGCAGATCGAACGCTTCTTGGCGGTAAGCGTACATCGCTTTGCGGGCGTACTCGATGCCTCCACTCTCGCGCACGAAGCGGATCACTTCGGCCACCCGCTCCGCCTTGTGGCTTTCGTTGCGGATGATGCTCAGGATGCGGCGGCGTTCGCTGCGCTCCGCCTGTGCGAGGGCGTGGATGAGCGGCAGCGTCATTTTTTTCTCCTTGATGTCGATGCCCAGCGGCTTGCCGATGTCGTCATCGCCAAAGTCGAAGAGGTCGTCGCGGATTTGGAAGGCCATACCGGTTTTTTCGCCGAACAGCCACATCCGCTGCACCGTCTCCTCATCGGGAGCAGTGCTGGTGGAGCCAGCGGCGCAGGCGGCAGCGATGAGCGAAGCCGATTTTTGGCGGATGATGTCGAAGTAAACCTCCTCTTTGATGTCCAATCGGCGGGCCTTTTCCATCTGCAAAAGTTCGCCTTCGGCCATCTCCTTCACCGCCCGACTGACGAGCGCCAACTGATTTACCTGATTGTTTCGGATGCTCAGCAGCAGCCCCTGTGAGAGCAGATAGTCACCCACCAGCACCGCTATCTTGTTCTTCCACAGTGCATTAATGGAAAAAAAGCCGCGCCGCTCGTTCGAGTCATCCACCACGTCGTCGTGCACCAGCGAAGCCGTGTGTAGCAGTTCCACGAGCGAAGCCGCCGAGTAACTCGCCTCGTTGATGGGGCCGAACAGCCGTGCCGACAGCAGCACCAGCATCGGGCGCACCTGCTTGCCCTTGCGCTGCACAATGTACCAGGTGATCTTGTCCAGCAGCGGCACATGGCTTTTCATCGCCTCCCGAAAGCGCAACTCGAAAGTATCCAACTCGGCGGCTATCGGCTGTTTGATGCGGTCTAAAGACATGATTGAGGGGAGAAGTCCACTTTCGCGCTACGCGCTACGGCAGGAAAAGTGAGAATATTAGGGTGTTTCAAAATAAATTGAAACGTTTGAAGAAAACGCCACAAGGTCATAAAGGTTGGCTAGCATCACTCCATTTTCTCCAAAATTGCGCTGCGAAATTGTGTCTGCTTGGTCCGTGTGGCTCGGTTGAGTTGCCGCTGTTCTTCTGTCTGCGGGTTGGGCAAAGTATCCACACGGGCAATCCAGTCCAGCGCGCGCGGGTAGTCGGCCAACTGAAACCAAGCATACGCGAGGTTGAATTTGCCATCGTCGAACTTCGGGTTGATTGCCACCGCCTGTTCCAGCAGCGGCACGGCTTCTTGAAATTTCTCCGTTTTCATCAGCGCTGAAGCATAATTGTTCATCACCTGAAAACTCCAAGGGTTTAGCCGGTAAGCCTCCCGAAAATTGACGACTGCCGCCGCTGCGTTCCCCATCTGGTACTGCGCCACACCCGCGTACCAAGCCAGCGGTGTCGCCGTGTCGTCGTACTCGTTGAATCGGTTGGTCGCCGCGTTGGCCTCGTGTACCGTCGTGCGGTGGTCGCCTTTCGATTGAGCTTCCAGCATCCGTACCGCATGGATTTCGCCTACGACGCGGTTCCAACCCACCAACACATTGAATATCAATACTAAAGCCGCTGCCAGCAGCAGCAAGCGCGACACCCAGAGCGGCATTTTTTTTCCCGAAAAAATACCATGCAGCACACCCATTCCCCGGCAGTGCCAAGCGAGGTAGGCGAAAAAAAACGCCAGCACGCTCTGCATTTCCACCCGCTCACGCGGGAAGTCGAAGAACTGGATGATGCAGTAGCCGAGCAGACCGACCAGCAGCACGAGCAGGTCGTGGGCTGGTGGCACGGCGTTTACGCCGTCGGGAGAGGAGCCGTTTACGGCGATGTTGGGTGAGTTTTTGGGCGTAAACGCCCCTTTTCCCGACGGCGTAAACGCCGTGCTACCAGCCCAAATCCCCGCCCCAAACGCCCACACAAACAACCCACAAAACAGCAGCACTCCCACCATGCCCATCTCAGACCGCACTTCGAGGTAGTCGTTGTGAGCGCGGGTGAACACGATATTCTCCTCCTGCAAGCGGTAGCCGCCTTGCAGGTTTTTGGAGGGAAACCAGAACTTCCAACTGCCGTTGCCCACGCCCCACCAGTAGTGCTCTCGGTTGAGCAGGTCGGTTTTGTACCACACGAAACGCCGCTCGTTGGCCGATGTACTTTCGAGGTAAGTCAGCGGATTGAGCCGCTCAGTCAGCGAGTTACCTCGGCCTTTCAGCGCCATCAGCGCTACCAGCAGGCCTACTACCAACATACCTACAGGCAGTATTTTTTTCAGAAAAAACGCTCGGAAGTCCGGCTCAAACACTGCCCGAACAAGGAAGTAAACCAGTGCACCAGCCCCCAGAGCCAAATACACCGCCCGCGTTTGCAGCACCAAAATCAGTAACAATAAAAAACCGATGCACAGCCACGTGTGGCTGTTGGCTTTGAAAAATAACACATTGAAAATCAAGAGAAAAAACAAAAATTCGGCAGCCAAACTTTTGTTGCCGAATACTCCGGAAGCGTACTCATACAGCTGCTCATTCTGCAAGCCCTCCCGCAAACCGGCATACACCAACTGTCCGAGCACAATGCCCCCAGCGGCCCAAGTCAGCCAGATGGTGATGCGCTGCATGGTGCGACGCGTATCCGCTTCATCGTGGTGCAAGGCTGTCAGCAGCAGCCAGTACACACCCAGCAGCAGCGCTACTTTTTGGGTATAAAAAACGCCTTCTGACCAACTGAAGGCCCACGACACGGAGACTATGTTGAGGGCGTACCAAGCCAGTAAAAGAATTGAGAATTGAGAATTGAGAATTGAGAATTTGGGGATTGAGGATTTGTCCCAAAAACGCAGCAGCACCCCCACCAACAGCACGATCGACACGAACAGGAACCTCGGAGCCAGATACCGATCGAGGCATTGAGGGATCAAGAACAGCGGGCCGACGAAAAAAACCGCCCACAACAGCCAGCCCAAATTACCGAGAGGCCTACGATCTGTAGCTGGGGATTGCTCCGCCAGAGCATCGTTGGTTCGGGGCGATAAAAGGCGATTTTTAACTTTTGGCTGAGACATGAAAAGTGGTGGGCATGAATCTACCGGCGAAAGTAGGCAAGTTCTTCATTCTCAAAAATTTCAAAAACCCGGCAATTCACCCGTTTTTTGTGCCTTGAAAAAGCATCGTTGGCTGTTGGTTGCTAACCATTGGCTGTGTTAGCCATTGGCCGTTGGCTTTACCCATCAATCAACCGGTATGTAACAGCCAATGGCTAACGGCCAACAGTTAAAAGTCAAACATGAAAGTTCTCAAATTTGGCGGTACGTCAGTCGGTTCGCCCGCCACGATACAAGCGCTCATCGCCATCCTGACCGACTACTGGCAGCGCGGCGACCAGTTCACGGTCGTTTTTTCGGCATTCTCCAAAGTCACCGATACGCTCATCGAGATGGCCAACCGCGCCAGCCGGGGAGATGAAACCTACCGCGACCTGCTTGATCAGGTGCAACAACGGCATTTTGATGCCCTGGCCGCCCTGCTCCGCCCAGATTATCCCAATCGCCCCGGCGTGGAGGCGCATCTCGGCCACAACTTCAACGCGCTGGGCAATGTGCTGCAAGGCATTTTCCTTTTGCACGAAGCCTCGGCCCGCTCCCTCGATTTTGTGGTGAGCTTCGGCGAGCGCAACTCGGCTTTCCTCGTGGCTCATGCCATGCAGCAGGCGGGCATACCCACGGCATACCTCGATGCCCGCAATGTGGTGCGCACCGATGCCCATTTTGGCAGTGCGAAAGTGGATTTTGAGGAGACCAACCGCCTCGTGCAAGCGCACTACTCAGCCCACACAGGTATAGTCCAGTCCGTCACGGGCTTCATTGGCAGCACAGCTGATGGTATTACCACCACCCTCGGTCGTGGCGGCTCTGACTACACGGCGGCGATTCTGGGTGCAGCACTTGATGCCGAGGTCATAGAAATTTGGACCGATGTAGACGGGGTACTCACGGCCGACCCGCGCCGGGTGAAAAAAGCATTCACGCTGCCCACCATGACCTACCGCGAAGCGATGGAAATGAGCCACTTCGGAGCCAAAGTCATTTACCCGCCAACCATTTTACCCGCCTTAGCGAAGGGAATTCCACTGGTCATCAAAAACACATTCAACCCCACTTTTTCAGGGACTTATATTGGTCGAACTCCCTCGGACGCACCCGGCAGGGAAGTATCTCTGGAATCGGGGTTGGGGGGGGCTGCCATCTCCGGCATCTCCTCCATTAACCAAATCAACCTGCTCACCTTGCAGGGTAGTGGCCTGTTCGGGGTGCCTGGCATTGCAGCGCGGCTGTTTGGAGCATTGGCACGGGCGGGGGTCAATGTAGTCATCATCACGCAGGGGTCGAGCGAAAGTAGCATCACATTTGCTGTGTCGCCAGCGCAGGCGCAGGCTGCACAACTCGCTGCTGAGCAGGAGTTTATTTTTGAAATTCGTGAAAATTTGGTGGAGCCACTGCGCATCGAAGGCGACCTATCGGTAGTGGCCGTAGTGGGAGAAAATATGCGCTACCGACCGGGCATCGCGGGTAGGCTTTTCAACGCACTGGGCAAAAATGGCGTGAACATCGTGGCCATCGCACAAGGTTCAAGCGAGTTGAACATCTCGATCATCATACCCGCAGTCGACGAAACCAAAGCCCTGAACGCTATCCACGAAGCGTTTTTCCTCTCTGACACCCAGACGCTGCACCTCTACCTCGTGGGGGTGGGCCTCATCGGCAGCACCTTGCTCCGTCAGATCGAGGCACAGGCCGCTTTTTTAAAGGAAAAACGAGGTTTGGAACTCAAAGTAGTGGGCTTGGCCAACAGTCGCCGCATGGTGTTCAGTGCTGACGGGGTGGATTTGGCGCAGTGGGAAAGCGCATTGGACGCGGGCGAGCCGTTTTCCATGCCGCGCTTTTTGGCAGAAATGAAAACGCTCAACCTGCCCAACGCGATTTTTATTGACAACACTGCCTCGGAGGAAGTCGCGGGTTTTTATGCCCAAATCTTGGACGCGAGCATCTCGGTGAGCACGCCGAACAAGCAGGCTGCCTCGTCGCCCTACGCACAGTATCGCTATCTGAAGGACATTGCTGCCAAGCGCGGGGTGCTGTGGCGCTACGAAACCAACGTCGGCGCGGGGCTGCCCATCATCACGACGCTCAGTGATTTGATCCACTCCGGCGACCTGATTTTGAAAATCGAAGGCATCCTGTCAGGCACCTTGTCGTTCATTTTCAACAACTTCTGTAGCCCCCCCCAGCCCCCCCATACGGAGGGGAGTAAGTTTTCAGAAATCGTGGCAGAGGCTAAGCAACGCGGCCTCACTGAACCCGATCCCCGCGACGACCTTTCGGGGGCCGACGTGCGCCGCAAGCTACTCATCTTGGCCCGCGAGACAGGCCTACCACTCGAATCGACTGATGTAGAGGTGGAAAACATCCTGCCCGCGCCCTGCCTCGCGGCGCAATCGGTGGAGGACTTTTTTGCCGAACTCGAACGCCACGATGCGCACTTCGAGCAGCTCCGCCAAGCAGCAGCGGATGAGGGAAAGGTGCTGCGTTTTGTCGCCACATTGGAGGATGGCTTGGCCCGGGTGGTATTACGCTCCTTTGATCAAAGCCACCCCTTTTACTTCCTATCGGG
>JAYSUY010000130.1:0-6246 GCA_043718855.1 Saprospiraceae bacterium
CGGGCAGGCCTTCCCCAACACTGGCTCCTACGCCGGGCCGAACGCTTCGGAACTGGCGACGGTACAGTACTACCTGAAAGACCGCCTCAACACGGGCGACGTGACGGTGGAGGTGTACGACCCTTCGGGAAAACTGCTGGCTTCCATGCCTGGCACGAAGCGCAAGGGCATCAATTTCGTGCGCTGGGACATGAGGGCCGCCGCTCCCAAAGCCGCCAAAGGTGTACTGGTGCAGGGCGAGCCGGGCGTGTACGCGGGCTTCATCGGCCAGACCAATCTGCCGGGCGAGTACAAAGTCAAAATCAAAGCCGCCGATTTCACCGATGAAGGCACCCTGACGCTGACTGCCGACCCGCTGCAACCGGAGTTGGACTACGCGAAAAAACGGGCTGCCTCCGACGAGTTTTTCAGCATGGTGGAAGACCTCGCCCTACTGGAAGCGCAGGTGCAAAACCTGAAGGACAGCACTGACCAGCGGCTGGCTGTGGCAAAAGAAAAAAAGTTGAAAGCCAGCCTCTCGCAACTGAGCACGAGCTTGGATGCGTTCCGCAAAACGCTGACCGAGACCATCGAATCGAAGGGCATCACTGGCGAGCAGCAGCTCCGCGCCCGCATCGGCAAGTTGTATGTGTTCACCGAATTTACAGATGAAATGCCCTCCACCTCCATGATCGAAGGCGGCAAAGCGCTGCGCCCCGAACTACAAGCGGCGCAAACTAAGGCGGATGTTTTTTTCAAAAAAGAACTCGCTGCGCTCAATACTGGGCTGGCAAAAGAAAAACTGCGCCCGCTGCGGGCCATCGACCGGGCTGAGTGGCTGCGGCAGGTGGAGAAGAAAGGGCCTGCACCGCTGCCGGGGAAACCGTAATTGGAAGAGGGAATGTGGTCAATGGGTTGAATGTGATCAATGTGATCAATGTTGATCAATGTGGTCAATGTGTAGGGCAAACACATCAAAATCTGGAAGCCCCAGCGGGGCGCAGCATCGGTAGAAATGTTGGCCACAGCCAACCAGCCCCAGCGGGGCGTAGCAAAAACAGGTATCTGCTGCGCCCCGCTGGGGCTAAAACCTTCTGGGGGTAATCGTTTATACCGATGCTGCGCCCCGCTGGGGCTTCTCCACTGCCTTCAAACCAGCTTCCAAATTTGATGCGTTTGCCCTGCACATTGAACATATTGACTACATTCCCTCACATTGACCACATTCATCATTTCAAATCCAGTGGCTTGCCCTGGTAGAAATCCAAGATTTTCAGCCTGAACAAGTAGTCGTACTTCGCCACAATGAGGTCGTTCTCTGCCGTGTTCAGGTTATTGCGGGCGGTGGTGAGGTCGAAAGAATTGACGGCACCGATGGCATGGCGTTTTTCCATGTTCTGGAAAGCCGTCTGCATGGCTGCGAATGATTTTTGAGCGGCATCCAGTTGTTTGCGCCCTGCGCGAGCGTTGGCGATGGCCGTCTGGATGTCGTTTTTCAGTAGCTGCTGGGTCTGGGTGTTCTGCATTTCGGCGTTCAGCAAGGCAAGCCGGGCACGCTCTACGCTCAGGCGGGTGCGGCCATTTTGGTAAATCGGGATGTTGATGCTCACGCCCACGCCCTGACCGAAGTTCTGGTCGAGCTGGTTGAAATAGCCCAGCGTTGGCACATCGAAAGTTGGAAAGTAGCGCTGTACAGGCACGTCTTGCCCCGCAACCCGATATATCTCAGCGTCGCTCAACTCAATCCCAGTGAGCGTCGCCCGTTCAAAATCAGGAAACTGTGTGGAGTAGTTGCTCGATACGTTGGCGAACAGCGAAACCGTCGGGAAGTAGGCCGATTTGGCGATTTCGATGCCCTCTGCCGCACTTTTCATCCTGAAACCCGCTGCTCGTATGTTTGCTTGGGTGGTGGTGGCCAGCGCGTAGAGTGGCGATAACGTCAGTTCGTCGGGCCGTGCATCGGCAGGTATCGTCACCGTAGGCCGCTCGATGCGGAGGTCGAAGTCAGGCTCTAATTGGAGGTATTGCTTGAGGCTGAGGTAAGCAAGGTCGAGGTTGTTTTGCACCGTCACCGCTGCCTGTTCGTCGCGAGCGATTTGCGCTTCGATGGTGTACTTGTCGGCCAGCGGTATGGTGCCAGCCTCAATGAGTTTTTGGGTGACTTTGAGTTGCTCGCCGCTCTGGCTGATGCGGCGCTCGGCACTTTTCAGTTGCTCCTCGGTGAGCAGGATGCTGAGGTAGGACTGTGCGATTTGTAGCGCGAGGCTGTTCATGGTTTGCTCGGCATCGGCTTCGGAGGCGCGGAGGTCCCAAGCGGCTTGCTTCACAGCATGGTGTATTTGGCCACCAGCAAACACTTGTGCGCCAGCACTCAATCCGAGGCTGTTGTAGCCTGTGGCATCGGGGCTGAACGTGTTGGTGGTGGGGTCGATGGTGCGGCCAAACTGCTCGCCCGCGTTGAAACTGGCGCTCACGCTGGGCAGCCTGCTGGCTTTAGCCTGTCGCTCGGAGAGCAGGGCCGTGCGCACGGATGCTTGGGCTTGTTTGATGGTGATGTTGTTGTCGCGGGCATGCAAAATGCAGCGTTCGAGCGACCAGGTTTCCTGTCCAAAAACCGCAGTGGCGGTAAGGAGAAAGGCAGCGAAAAAGGCGGATGTTTTTGTCAATAGCATAATTTGTTCGGTGTTGTGCAGCGCAGCGTTACGGCGTTAAATTTACTCCACGCAAGGTTAAAACAGAGTCCGTAGGGGAGGGTTTGAAATTAGAAGAAAGTGGCATTTTGACGGATAAAAAGGCCTAATCAGGGAGATTGCGGCCTTGCAGCAAACTGTGTCAGCCATTTGACAAATCCATATTTTTACGAGAAAGGGGTTGCCAGTTGCGAAACTCGCACTACCTTTGACACGATATCAAAGCAATTCTTAAACTAAACTTGTCGCATGATTTTTTCGTTTGGCAACAAAAAGAAAACGGCCCCCGACCAGAACGACTCGAACAACAAGAAGCGTTCGATCGATTCGTTTGGTGCCGATCTGAACGACTCCTCCCTGCTTGGAAAAGAGGATATGGACAAGATCGGTGGTGGCAAATCCAGCATCAAGTCGCGCTACGACGACGACTCTCACTTCCAAACTTTTTCCAGCACAATACCCTCGTAAGTTCGTTTTCAGGAATTTACAAACGCCCCTCCGATGCCATGTTTGCATCGAAGGGGCGTTTTGCGTTTGGGGGTTGCGTTTTGCGCTTTCCTTTTCCCTCTTGCATTTTGCCTTTTGCGGTTTTGCGCCCCCTCCTCACCCCGCCCCCAGCTGCTCCAGCAGCCAACTCCGCGAAAACAGGTTGGGCGCTTGCTTGATTTCTTCCACCAGTTTTTCTCTTTTGGGGTTCTTTTTATCCCAGCCATACTTGATGAGTTTGTCCACTTTTTTCAAGAAGTTGTAGTACTGTTCCTTGGTGTCGGCGGCTATTTTGGTGCGCCGCACCTTCTGGTCGAGTGCTTTTATGCGAGAGTCCAGCAGCGGGCTTTCTGTCTCGTAGTATATTTTCACCAAAAGCAGATCGGCCATGAGGTTCAAGTGGGGCATTTCAAAGGGCTTCAAGAGCAGTTTGTCGATGGCCTCCTCGTAGCGTTTCAGCGCAAAGAAATACTCCGCGTAGTGCAGGCTGTGTACCTCAGCGGGGAAGCGGGTGCCGCAGATGCGCTCTAGAGGATGGTCATCGAGTACTTTTTTCACCCAGTCGTAGCGTTTCAAGTTGAGGCCCAGAAAGACCAAGAGGCGCAGTGATGCCGGCATGATCTTGTTTTCGACATAGAAATAGCCCTCCTGAAGGTGCTGAGCAGCCAGTGTGTATATCTGCAAAGTAGCGGCTTGGCCGCCGGCCTCATTGAACCGGCGTACATAAAAAGACCTGTTGTAGGCCTGCATATTCTGAAATGTGTCTTTGGGGATGATGCTGCGGTACTCACCCATCAGGTGGTTGAGTTCGAGCAATTTTTCATCGTCTTTGTAATTGTCCAGCAGATCGTAGATCAGCAGGTATATTTTTACAGATGGGCACAAAAAATACTCCGGTTGTTGAGAAGCCAGTGCAAAGAGCGCCTCTGATAATGGCAGCGGCACATTGTGGGCCACAGCAGAATAAATCTTTTGGGCTTTGTAGCCGCAGAGGTAATCCAATTTGAGCAAGGCGTAATATTGATCAAGGTTGCGGTGTACCTCAACCAAATTCACATCGCTTTCATAGGTGTTGTAAGTGCTCCCGAAGTTGGAAATTTCTTCTTCCAACCGGAAGCGTTGGTAAAAAAATTGAGGGGTTTGTTGGGTATATTCGGCATTGGCTTTTCGAGCTGCCTCCACCGTTTGCAAAAAACGGTCTTCTAAGCCATGCTTTCGATAAAACGGCAGCAGCGGGAGGTGTTCCGCTGAACCGATCCGGCTTTTCTCCATCTCTTGTTGGCCCAGAAACTTTTTCAGCAGCAGGAACAGGTCGGATGCTGACGAGTCCAAAGGTGTTTTGCCGTGTTCAACAAAAACCCGGTCAGGGTAAAAATGCCGAAAGGCCAACTCCTTGGAAAGCTGCGGGTGGTTTTCATCGGCTTGGTACTGCATCACATAATCAAACAGATCGAGCAATGTTTTTCGGTTTGTACCTCCGCTGAAATACGGGGACTCTATGAAAAGTCGAAAGGACTTCAACTCGGCAAGAGCCAAGCGGCTTAGGATTTCTAATAATTTGCGGTGAAACATTTTTGAAAAAGTGAGTCTATGTCGAAAGGGAATCAAGCAGAAGGGGGCATTCTTCAAAAAGGCCTCAAATATCAGGCGTTTTGAGGAGGCATTCTGCTCGTTGCACCCCTGTATTCGGAAAAATGGAAAAAATCGTAGGAAAAACACTCGCGAAAGCCTCAGACTTTTGTCTCGTTCTTATTTGTTCATTCAAACACTTTTCAAAATATGAAACTCAGGAATACAAAAATTTCCCACTGGGCCGTAGGTATGCTGCTGCTGCTGTTTGCTGCCCCCATGACCGTGGCATACGCCCAGAATCCAGAATGCCAGTTGCCGCCGCCCAGCTCGGTCTGGATCACCGACATCACTTCCAATTCGGTCACCGCTGAATGGACCCCTGTACCTGGAGCCTTGATCTATAGAATGAGGGTGAGCGATGCAATTAGCGGCTTGGTTCTGGTTGAGGAGAACACCACGGCTACCGTCAAAACGGTAACTGGGTTGCCTGCTGGAACAGAAATCATTGTCGGGATCAGCGCAAGCGCGTGCGATGATCCGGATTTTAATGGCGGGGAAGTACTAGCAAGAGGCGTGACAGTGGGCTATATTGTCGGAGAAATTATCGTGGGCAGATGCACCTCTGAGGGGTCGGAATCAATTCCAACGGGTACTATCAATGTACAATTGCCTCACAATGAGACTGGTGGTGCATCCAACCTGCAATATTATCAGGCGAGAGTAGATGGCAGAGTTAACTGTGGCGCCGCGGTGGGGGGGGGGCTTGGGTCGGAGTGTAGGCATCCTAAATGGAGTTGCCGGTTCAGTATTGTAGTCCCTTGTTCATCTACATTTTTCGTGGATTTGGATCAAGAGGAAGGAGGGTCGTATGGGGTCGCCATTGTTCAACCAGCCCCGGACAAAGTGATGCTCGTGCATGCTGAGACAGGCGAGACTCTGTTTACTTTCTCCAACCCTGAATCGGTAAACAACTTGAGCCAGCATTTCACTGATATTACCTTCGAAAGCACAGCAGGCATCTCCTTTTTCTCCAGCAATGATGATGGCTGCAGTATGCAGAATCCAGGTGGTTTGTGTCCCCGCAAAGATCGGAGCCTTTTTGGCGGGTATACCACCGTGCTGGGCCACGCAGCCAGCCTTTCTCCCAACCCTACTTCCGACCGGGTCGATCTCCAATTCCACCTCGCCGCAGCCTCCGAAGTGGAGGTGAACCTCTACGATGCGGCTGGCCGCGCGGTGCAGCAAGTGGCTCTGCCGCAAGCGATGCCCGAAGGGCAAAACAGGCTTGCGCTGGATGTATCTGCCCTGCCTCCGGGTTTCTACTTCGTGCGGCTGCGCAGCGCACAAGGTATGGAGACCCTGACCTTGGTGAAGCAGTAGCGCCAGAGCGGCTTCCTCAGTAGGAAACCGCGAACGCCCCGATCGTCGTGCCATATAGCACGGCGGTCGGGGCTTTTTTGTTTTGGGTAAAGTAAAAACTTAGTCCCCCCTCACACAAGACAACAATGGGACACGGATG
>JAYSUY010000014.1:0-6875 GCA_043718855.1 Saprospiraceae bacterium
CGTCACCGTTGTCCACGACCTCAACATCCTGCGGCGCATGAATGATGCTGCCCCACATACCATCGCCAAAGACGGCGACCAAGTGGTGGGCTATGCGCTCACCATGCTCCAACAGTTCCGCAACGACATCCCGTTTTTGGAATCGCTGTTTGAGCGGCTCGACCTGCTGGACTGGCACGGCAGACCACTCCGTGAGGTGCCATATTTCGTGATGGGGCAAGTGTGCGTGGCCAAGGAATGCCGGGGCATGGGCGTTTTCGACGGGCTGTACGATGGGCTTCGGCGGTTCAACGCAGAGCGGTTTGAGGTGGTAGCGACTGATATTTCCAGCCGAAACACCCGCTCGCTGCGGGCGCACGAGCGAGTGGGGTTTGAAAATTTACAGGAGTTTGCACTGGAAGATGGCGGGGTATGGGTGATCGTGGGCTGGGGGCTGAGGGGAGGTATGAGTTATGAGGTATGAGGTGCGCGTCGCCCACTCATACCTCATAACTCATACCTCCCCAGCCAATTTTTTTCTGAAAAACAGCGTATCGAGCGGCATCGGGGGGAAATTTGGAGGCAAATCCTGCTTCGCCAATTCCTCGAAGTCGTTGCGGGCGTAGAATTTCCGAGCGGCTCCAAACCTTTCGATGGTGCCGAGCAGGATGGCCCGCACCTGCCGCTCTTGGCTCCATTGCAGGAGCGTGTCGAGCAGCATTTGAGCAGTGCCGTGCGCCCGCCCGCGAAAATCAGGGTGTACGAACATCTTGCGGAGCGCCAGCATATCGTCGCCGAAATCAATGGCGGCTATCGTTCCCACCACCGCGCCTTCGTGCAGCGCAACCCAAAAATTGCCCTTCCCTTGATGGTAAAACGCCGGGATCATGTCCAAATCCGGCTGGTCTTGCCGAGTAATCGGCACCTGGAACTCGCCGATCTGTATGCTCAGGATGAGGGCGACCACCGCTTCGGTGTGCTGCGGGGCAAAGGGCTGGACGGCGAGGCTGTGGGTGGGTTGGTTGCTCAAGTTTAGCCTCGCTTGCTTCTGCTCCAACTTGGTGATGCTCCCTTCGGCGGGCAGGTTTTCGGGCATGGTACCGCCGAGTTCTTGAATCGTTTGGCGCACTTTTTTGCCCACCTCCAAATGCGCTTGGTTAGCCTTTGCCTTGCCTGTTATGTTTTCGCGGCGTAGTTTGTCTTCCGTCTGGGTGGCACGGAAGAGGTTGGCAGCCAGTTCTGTGCTGCCCATGTGGTCGAGGATGTGCTGGCTCTTTTTGAGTTTTTTCTTTTGGTGGATGGCTCTGGCATCCAGCCCGCCGTACAGGCCGATGTAGCCGTGATTTTGAAAAATAGCGTAGTCCATCGGCTCCACCACCCCTGCATTTTTTGCGGCATCGGCCAGCTGGCTATTGTGCCGTTTCAACTCGTTCCGCAGGAACAGCCGCTTTTCTTCGTCGGAACTGAGCTGGTGGTAAGCCTCCATTTGCCAGATTTCTTGCAGGCGGGTCTGCACGGCAAAGTAGGTCTGTCCCAGTGCCACGACCTCTTTGGCTGGGTCGGCATTCTGGACGATCAGGTAGCAGGCGTAGCGGGAGAGTTTCACGCTGGGCATACTGCGCTGCGCTCCAGAGCCAATTTCGACCATCTCGTGGATATCCACGAGATGGTCTTCTGGTCTTTGGCCGCTGTTCTCGCAGGCTTCTTTGGCCCGTTCGATTACGGGGAGGAAATTCCTGAACTCGGCATACCCCAGCACCCGCATGATCTGGCGCGCCAGCCAGTATTCGTTGCCGTGCTCGTCGGTCTGCTTGATTTGCTCAAAAACAGAGGGTGCGCTGTAGGCGAGGTCTTTTCCCATGATCTTTGTCGTTTTTATACTGTTTCAGGCAACAAGATACAAAGAGCAGGGAAAGTGACAGGGCATCAAACCCGTACCGCAACTCGACCAAAAAAAGCCCCCTTCCCGCAAACACGCGGGAAGGGGGCCGTTTTTTTCAGGACTGGAAGAAATGTTTGAGCAGCGCCCATCCCCAAATCCCCAAATCCTCAAATCCTCAAAACTTGACCGTCAGTTGCGCATTGAACATCCGGCCCAGTTGGCTGAACTGCGAGCCATTGTAGCCCAGGATGTCGTAGCGGCCGCTGAAGCCCAAGAAGCCGCGCAGCAGTGCCTTGTCTTCGGCTTTGGCGATGGCTGCTTTGCCCGTGTCGTTGATCGGCACCAAATCCCACTTGGGCAGCACGTCCAGCAGGTTGTTGCAGTTTATGCCCAAGGAAACTTTGTCGGTGAATTGGTAGCCGATGCTCAAGTCGGTCACCACAGCCGGGTCGAACTCAGCCTTGATGTGGTTCATGATCGAGCCGCCGTTGTCCAAATCTTGGAAAGCCGTAGGGCCAAACAGCGTGTTGTTCAGGCCAATGGCCCATTTGCCTACGGAATAATCAAACCCCAAAATGGATTTGTACTTCGGGCGGCTCTCCGTCAGCAGCGACCGGATCTGTGCGTTCAGGATGCTCGAACCAGCGCGCTTGATGGCATCCGGCTCGGTGGGCGAACCCACGATCTCGTTGTTGAGGATGAAGTTGCCCGCCAGGTTCACGTTCAGTTTGCCGTTGCCCAAGCCGATGTTGCGGTAAGCGACCACGTAGTCGAGGCCCGAAGTGTTGGTCTCGATACCGTTGATGAAAAACTGGATGGTTTTCACCCCGCCCTGCTGCAAGATGCCGAACAGTGCCGACGAGCTGTCCTTCGTAGAGATGGACGAGCTGTACACGATGCGCTCCTTCACATTGATGCTGAAGTAGTCGAGCGTGATGCTCAGGTTCTTCGTCAGGTTGAGGCCCGCACCGATGGAGATGTTGGTGGATTTTTCCGGCTTGAGGTTCGGGATGCCCAGGGCCCGCGCCTGTGAGCTGCGGTTGTTGAACAAGCCCGACAGTTGTATGGTACCGCCCACGAAAGCCGCCTGTGTGGATTGGGCATAAATCTGGTGCAGCGTGGGAGCGCGGAAACCCGTAGAGACGGAGCCGCGCAGCACCACTTTGTCGTTGGCTAATTTGTAGCGAGAGGAGAGTTTGTACACGTTGGCGTTGCCAAAGTCGCTGTAGTTCTCGGTGCGGAAGGTGCCGTTGACGAGGAAATCCTCCGTGACGTCGTAGCTCAGGTCAACATAGCCGCCGAGGTTGAAGCGGGTGTTCGTGCCAGCGTTGTTGAGGTTCAGGCCAGGGAAGGAGTTGGAGCCTTCGCCAGAGTATGAGGCCGTGTCGCCAGCGAAAATCGTGTACGACTCGGAGCGGGCTTCTGCGCCGAAAGCGATGCCAAACTTTTCTGTGATGGCCTTCGAGATGTCCAAGTTGCCCACCGCGTGATTGAAGCCGTAGCCGCCTGGACGGAAGCGCGTGGGGCTGGATTTGCCCAGCGTACGGTTCACGGTATTTTCCACCGAGTAGGTCTGCTTGTTGCCGCCCAGTGTGAAACTGAGGTCGCTTTTCCAGCCGTTCTCTTCATTTTTCGCCCCGATGGTAAAGTTGTAGTCCGTCAGGTCGCCTTCGAAGGTCGGCACATAGCCAATGTAGCCTTTGTAAATGTCAGGGTTGTCGCTCGAAAAAGCCAGCGTAGCAGCCGTGATATAGTTTTTGCCGCCGTTGTCGGAGGTGCTGTGGAGCAGGCCCCGATCTTGGCGCCAGTAGGGGGTGCGGAAGTTGGCAAAACTCAGCACTTTTTTGGAGACGTAGGCGGCGTTGGCATAAATCAGTGCGCTCTCGCCTACGGGGAGGCCAGCGTTCATCACGAACTTGGCTGCGCTGATTTCGCCCGAACCATTGATGTTGCCGCCAGTGGGGTAATCCTTCAAGTAAGTTCTGATCAGGGCCGCTTGAGCAGGGATTTCGTCCCCGTTGTCGTCCACGCCAAAAGTAGCAATCTCGGTCGGCACGTGTATCGTCCCGGAGCGCACCGCGCTTTCTTGTTGGGTAAAGCCGAGCGTGTAGTTCAGGTAGCCCCGGTCGCCGAAGTTGGCCCCGCTGTTGAGCGAAACGCCGTAGTTCTCGCCGTCGCCCTCGCCCGTGATGCCCGCGTTGATATTGAGCGTGGAGTACTCGAAGCGGTCTTTCAGGATCACGTTCATAACGCCCGCTATGGCATCGGAGCCGTACTGGGCGGATGCGCCGTCGCGCAGGATTTCCACCCGCTTGATGGCATCGGTCGGGATGGCCGAGAGATCGACCCCCGTCTCGCCGCGACCGGGCGAGAACTGCACATAGAGCAGCGAACTGAGGTTTTTGCGCTTGCCGTTCACCAGGATGAGCGTCCGGCTGGGGCCCATGTTGCGGATTTCGTAGGGGTCGAGCAGCGTCGTCGCGTCGTTCACCGGCGTGTTCACCGTGTTGAACGAGGGTACCCGGTATTGCAGCGCCTTATCAAACGATATCTGGCCGGTGGACATCAGTTCTTTCGCTGAAAGCACGTCAATCGGCAGCGGCGAGTCGGTGATGGTGCGCTGGGTGTTGCGCGAGCCAGTGCTGATCACCACCTCGGAGAGGGTGTTTTCGTCGGATTCCATGCGCACGTCGAGCGTCACGTTACCGCCGCTCACGGTGACGGAGCGCGTGGTGGGCTTGAAGCCCGTGTAGGCAAATTTGATCTGGTAGGTGCCGTTGGGCAGCGAGAGCGAATACCGGCCAGAGGCATCGGTGGAGGTGCTTTTGCCGGTGCCGACTGCGCCGACGGATGCGCCGACGAGGGCATCGCTGCTGCCGTCAGTGACGGAGCCTTGCACGGTGTTTTGCGCCCACGCGCTTGCCCCGACGAGGAGCATGATGGCGACGAGCGCCAGGGTGTTGAGTTGCTTCATACGAAAAGAAAAAAATGAGTTTGGTGAAGAAAATGACCGTCTTCCTCCATCTCTTGTGGTCGGCAAAGGTGAAAACAATAACTTAAATCCGCCCATATACCTCTGTCGAAATTTCGCCCAGTGTTTCTTTTGCGGTAAAAAACGCTGTAGACAGCGTGTTGGGCAGGAGGTGTTTTTGCGGAAAGGTTGAATGCTGGAATCTTTGCTTTTGGGCGAAAGCAACAACTTAGCCACCCAGCCGACCGAGTCAACAATGGGACGCGGATGGTTGGGTGACTAAGTTGTTACGGGTAAAAAACAAAAGCGAAGCACCCGGCCCACAGCCCGATGCTTCGCTTTTTTTCTTCAAAAAACGGCTCCCCCTCACTCCTTCGTCCGCCCAGACCGCACCCGATTGATGAATGCCTCCGCCGTCGAAGGGTTGGCTGCGATGACCTCGTAAGTCTCGCCGTCGGGCATTTTCACCTGCGTTTCCTTGGTTTTCATGCCCAGCAGCGCGTCCATAAAGCGGGTATTGTTGGATACCAAGTTGAGCACACCTGATTGATAACCAAAGAAGTACCACTGATCGGGGCTGGCTTTGAAGTACAGGTAGAAGCGGTCGTCGCCAGTGGTGGGCATCTTGTATTCCACATACGCGCTGAGCATTTTGGCGATGGGCTCGCCGTTGATGCTGACCATCGGGATTTTATCTTCGAGGCTCAGGAACGACTGGTACTCGGCGTTCCAAATCACCGGGTGACGGCCCAGCAGGAAAGTGAACTTGTTGTCCTTGCGGGGTATCTGCACGGCATTGGACTGGAGGTTGGCGAGTACCTCGTCGCGGTCTTTCGGGTCGCTGAGAAACTCATTGACGGCGGGCTGGTAGAAAGCCAAGTTGTTGCTACACAGCAGCGGCGGCGCATCGAAGGAAACGGCTTTTACGTCGCTGAGCAGGATGTCCATCAGTTTTCCGGGCAGCGTGATGCTCATGCCGCTCATCAGTTCGGCGGTCACGGTGTAGCCCGTAGAGTCGGTCACGGTGTTGAAATCCGACTTGATGCGCCCGGCGGCTTTCACCTTCATGTAGTTCAGCCCGGAGCCGATGTTGAGGGTGCCTTCGCCCTGCACCGTGCCCACTTTGTTGTCGAACACCATCTTAGCCCCGATGGGGCTGATGCCCGCCACGCGGGCCGAGTCGCCGAAAATAAAGCGGTCGTTGGTCGCGTCGTACTTGTACACATCTTGGCAGTTGAGGATGGCGCGGTCCACGCGGGCGTAGGCTGGCGAGAGGACGCGCGGGTACATGTCGCCGATTTCTTTGGACAGGTAAAAGCCCGTCACGAGCGGGTTCTCCTCCTCGTCTTCGGCTTTTTTGATGCGCACGATGGGGGCGTTTTTGTCCACCTCCGAGTTGAGCAGGAACCAGTTTCGGGCGGGCAGTTTGTCGGCATCCAACTGGGCGTAGCCCTCAAAGCGCATATTTTGGAGGCTCGAGTTGAGGATGATTTTCCCTTTGAACAGGGTTTTTACGTCCAAGCGGAAGTTGCTTTCCGGCTTGATGTCGCCGCTGGCCGAGGTCTGGATTTTGCGGTTGGCGCTCTTGCCGTCCAGCGTCTGCAACTTGCCCTCGATGTTGTTGAAAAACACCTCCTGCTTGTAGTTCGGGATGTCGTACTGGTAGAATCCGGTGGCCTTGTAGTCGTTTTTGCCCGCAATATCGACGGTGGCGCGGGTGATCGTGTGGTACTTGCTGCTGGTATCGGCCAAGATTTTGGCGTTGAGGAGTTGCTTCATTTTGCCGCCCGGCTCTATCTCGATGTCGCCCGTTTCGGGGTACACGAAGGCATCGGCGGTGCGAATGACTTCGTTGCCGCCCACTTTCAAGAGGCTGGTTTTTAGGTCGTAAACCGCCGTTTTTCCAGCAAAAGCCAGCGTGTCGCGGTTCTTGTCGGTAGACACGAAGAAGGCGGGGCGGGTCGGGTCGGCCTTGAACGTGATGACTTGGCCCTTCATGTTCCAGTTGAATTCGTTCATGGAAGTGCGGTACTGGTTGAGCGG
>JAYSUY010000131.1:0-2283 GCA_043718855.1 Saprospiraceae bacterium
ACCCGACGAATTTGAGCGTTACATCATTAACATCCCCACTCCTCAAAGACCCAAACTCAACATCTACACCGACAACTCTAAGCGACACAATTTGTTGACTAAAAACCCTGCTGCTCACCAACTTAAATTTCAGTTTCCTAACTCTTAACTCGTTCACAGCGGTCAGCTTATTTCAGGCCAAGTCAAGTTATCGATTATCAGTTTTTAGTATTGAAAATCAGCGACTTACACCAAAATTAGTCTAAAATAATTTGACCAACGTACTTATGGAGGCTAATAACTGACAACTAAGAACTGACAACTAAGAACTAAGAACTGACATGGCTTCGCGCACCCCGTTAATGAGCGAAATGAGGTTGTAGGTGATTTTTGCGCGTTCCACATTGTCCTCTTGGGTGTAAAGGGTGCCTGCTTGGGCTTTGCGCTCCAAGCCCTCGAACTGGCTCATCAGCATCACCGCGCTCGTTTCGTGCTCGCGGAAGCGGGGGCCGGGGCTACGGGCGGGAGAGAGCAGGGCGCGGAGGGATTCGATGGCGAGGCGAGTTTTGTCGTAAGCCACCAAATCCATGATTTCTTCGGGTGTGTTGCCGAGTTTTGGTGCGGCGGCCTCTGGCGCGGCGGCTTGAGGGGGACGGAGCATCTGCTTGTCGGCGCAGCGCTTGTGCAGTTCGTTCACGAACGACGAGATGCCTTCGTCCACGAACTGAATCTTGAACTGCTGCTCGAAGAGCGTACGGGTGTGCGGGTCGAGTGCATCGGGTGCGGGAGCGATACGGTCGAAACTGGCACCATCGGCATGGATACCCAACACCCTGAGTAACAACTGCATATACCATTTGCCGAAAGGTAGGCCAAGGAAGATGTAGTTGTTGGCTTGCAAGAGTTCGGCTTTGAGGTCGGTGCTCATGCGGCCGCCGGTGAACCCCGATTCCAAGTAACTGAACAGGTCGTTGTGAGTGAGCACGAGCGACTCATCCTCTTCGGCCCAGCCCAGCAAGTTGTAGAACAGGGGCAGGTCGCCGATGGGTTTTTCCAGCGGCTTGGCGGCTTGGCCGTAGTGGTAAAAACTGGACTGGTGCGCTACGCCCTGCCGCTGCCACACCTGCGGGAGCAGGCGGTCGGGCATGAGGGTGACGACGATTTGGAAGGGGATTTGGGCTATTTTTTCAAAAATAGCCTCGGCTGCGGGAAATGGGCCGCTGTAAAAATCGCGCAACTGGGAGATGACGCGGGTGCGAAATTTGTTTTCCCGAAAAAGGAAGAAGCCGTCTTGCTCGTAGAACGAGGCGATGTACGGGTGCTCCGAGTTTCGGGCATCTAAGGCACGACAAAGGGCCTCTTCGAGCGCGGTGCCGTCTGGCCCGGTGAATACCTGCGGGCCGAGGAAGAGGACACACTTATTTCGGCGTATAGTGTCGGTGATAAAATTCCAGTCTGTTTGCACGGCGAGGTGGGCGATTTTGTTTTGTTATCAGGCCGAAAGGTAGGTAGAGATTGAAAGCAGGGGGTATACGAAGCAAAAGAAACTTGTCTGCATCAATCTGCTTTCATCCGCCGTTATCAACCATTATCAACCACTCCTTCTGGCAGCGTACCTTCGCCAAATCATTATGGACATCAGCATCGTCATCCCGCTCAAAAACGAGGCCGAGAGCCTCCCCGAACTCGAAGCCTGGATTCGCCGTGTGTGCGAAAGCAACCGGTTTTCCTACGAAATTATTTTTGTGGACGACGGCAGCAACGACGGCTCTTGGCAGGTCATCGAAGCCCTGCGGGCTGCCAACCCTGCGGTGCGCGGCATCAAGTTTCGCCGCAACTACGGCAAGTCTGCCGCGTTGCACACCGCCTTTCAAGTCGTTCAGGGAGAGGTAGTTGTCACCATGGATGCTGACTTACAAGACAGCCCTGACGAACTGCCCGAACTGCGCCGCATGATTGTGGAGGACAAATTTGACCTCGTGAGCGGCTGGAAAAAAGTGCGCCACGACCCGATCACGAAGACCATACCCACCAAACTTTACAACGCCGCCGCCCGCTGGATGAGCGGCATTTACCTCCACGACTTCAACTGCGGGCTGAAATCCTACCGCCGCGAAGTGGTGCAGACCATCGAAGTGTATGGCGAGATGCACCGCTACATCCCGGTCATCGCCAAGTGGGCGGGCTTCAGCAAAATCGGAGAGAAGGTGGTGGAGCACCGCGCCCGGCAGTACGGCACCTCCAAGTTCGGCTGGGAGCGCTTCGTCAACGGTTTCCTCGACCTGATGAGCATCTCGTTTGTGG
>JAYSUY010000132.1:0-2281 GCA_043718855.1 Saprospiraceae bacterium
GCAGCAGCACTATTATTGGAGGAGCCTCATCAGTAGGTGAAATAAAACAAGAAGCGCGGAACGCACATGATGTGCTTTCCGCGCTCTTTGTTTGGGTCTCTAAATGGCCAACGCTCAGATCAGCCTCAAAGCCCCAATTTCTTTTTCACGAGCGCCGTCACGTCCTCCGTTTCGGCAGCAAAAAGCATCACGCCCGAGCTGGTGTCAAAAACCATAGCATAGCCGGCTTCTGTGGCGACGGCTTTCACCGCGTCGTTGATTTTAGCAAGTATGGGCTTGAGCAACTCTTCACGCTTTTGGGCGACCAACTGCTGAGCGTCTTGCTCAAACTTCTGGATGAATTCTTGCTGTTTTTGCAGTTCCTCCTGCCGTTTTTGCAATTGGACAGGCGGCACACCTCCGCCTTTGTAATCGGCCTCCAGCACGGTGTAAGCCGCTTGGAAAGCTTTGGTGAGCGTGTCATCTTTGGCCGCCAGTTTGTCGGTAAAGATCTTCAACTCGTCAGTCGCTTTTTTGGTGTCGGGCAACTCTTCGAGCAGGTTGCCGAGGTTCATGTGGCCGTATTTCGGAGCCGTCTGTGCAGACAGCGTAGTGGCGACGAAAAGGGCAATCAGGGTAAAAACAAGGGATGTCTTGCGAAACATGATGTGAGAAATGATGTTTTTTAAACTCAAAAACGAAAAACAGGGGCGAAGTAACGAAGGATTTATGGAGGCTTGGCCCTTGGAACGGTATTTCTGCCAGAAAAGCGGCCTCCAAACCCATAAAATGACGCTGGGATGGGACAAATACTTTCGTTAAACTTTGTTAAGCCTTGTTTTGGGCGATGGACGCTGGCCGGCCTCAACACGTTTTGGCTCCAATCAACGATCTGGGCAGAGCGGCAGCGGCAGCAAAAACCTCGTCCGTACCGTTACCTTTGTCTGTCTTAACGCATTGCTCAATCACCAATTCATTCGTCACCAGTCCGCACCTGACATGAGATTTATCGTCCTGACCCTGCTCGTTGCCCTGAGCCTTCCGCTCTGGGCCCAAGAAAAAACCAAAACGGAGACCAAAAAAGAAGAACTGATCCAGTTTTCAGGCCTCATACTCGCCCCGCAGGATGGCCGATTGTTGCCTGTACCCTGGGCTACGGTTTATCTGCCGGGAAAAAGTCGAGGCACTTATGCCGACTACCGGGGCTTTTTCACCCTGATTGTGGAAAAAAAAGACAAGGTGCGCTTCAATTGCATTGGCTTTGAGCCAGTGACAATCACCATCCCAGACACGCTGACGCAAGATCGCTATTCCATCGTGCAGATGATGACGCAGGACACAATCAACCTGCCCGAAACCGTCATTTTCCCTTGGCCCTCGAAGGAGCATTTCAAAATCGAGTTCCTGAAAATGGACGTAACGCCCGAACTGCAACGCTACGCAACAGAAAACATCGCCAACGAATACCTCGCTGAAGCCCGCAAAAACCCAGACATCGTACCCTACGGCGGTCGGGAAAGTGCCAACTTTTACCTCCGCCAGCAGACGCGGGAGTATGTGTACATCGGTCAAGTGCCACCGATGAATATTTTTAGCCCACTGGCTTGGGGCAAATTTTTCAAGGCTTGGAAAGACGGCGACTTCAAAAAAAAGAAGTAATTGAACTATGAACTATAAAGGATGAACGATGAGCAATTCAACTTTTTGATCCACAATGATTTGACCTGCTCGTTGCGCATCGTTTATAGTTCATCGTTCATCGTTCATCGTTTACTATGACCCGATCGCTCTCTCAACTCTTGATGTTCCTGGCTGTGTTCGCCCTCGGCGGCTGGCTCGGCTATCAGTATTTCTCCTCCCGGAGCAGGCCGGTGGAGGACTCCTCGGTGCTGCTGGAAAAGATTCAGGCCGTCACCAAACTCATCACGGTGGAAGGGCAGTTCTCTGAAGTATACAATTATAGCGAGTATCAGGGCTATTTTTCCATGTTTTGGGACAAAAAAGTGCTGGTGCGGGTGCGGGCCACCGTATCGGCAGGATACGACCTGAGCCACATGAATCTCGAAGCCGACCCACAAACCAAAGTGGTGCGCATGAGCGCTCTGCCTGAGCCACAAATCCTAAGCATCGACCACACTCTAGACTACTACGACATCAGCGAGGGGCTGTTTGCATCCTTCACTCCAGAGGATTACAACCGCATCAATCAACGGGCCAAAGACCTCATCCGCGACCAAGCCCTGAAAAGCAGCCTGATGCCCGCTGCCCGCGACCAAGCAGCCAAGATGCTCGACCTCATCCG
>JAYSUY010000133.1:0-2279 GCA_043718855.1 Saprospiraceae bacterium
ATTACTCCTCGTGCAAGAGCGCAGGTGTTTAATCAATTTTTCCACATAAGGTCTTATCTTTTTTCGAAAAATAAAAACCTAAACACACTGATTATCAGGATACACTGAAAAACACAAATTTCGGAAACCCGCAAAAACTGTACTTGCAGGCGCGGGGCGGGCGGTGGACTTTTGTACCGTTCATCAGGCTGCCGCAAGAGACCTGTACGAGACCATCCAAGTTTCCAAAACTTGGATGGTCTGCACCGCAGTCTGAACACCTATCGCTCAACATTCAAATTCAAGTCGTTATGAAAAATTTAGTTTTACACGTCGTGCTGTTCGTTGTTTCGCTGATGCTGGCCCCGGCGGTGGGGTGGGGGCAGGGGTGGGAAAGGGTGTATGATTTTGGGAACGACGAAATTGGCCGGAAGGCTGTAGAAACCCAAGATCATCACTTTGTCATCGCCTCCACCCAAGATGAATTTGTGGGTGCTGACAAAGCAGTGCGCCTGTCTAAGATGGAAGGACAAGGGCAGTTGATCTGGTCAAATGTTTATCCGGTGCCGTGGATTTACGAAATTGTGTTTTTGCACGAACGGGTTGATGGGGGGCTGGTCATGGTGACGGTCGAGAATGATTCGGCGGTGACGAAGACACAATCTGTGTATTGGCATCTTTCTGCTACGGGGGCTCTGATTGAAAAAAAGGTGCTTGATGTACCCGATGCTCTATTTTCTTGGGTGTATGATGTCCACCTGCAAGGAGACACCATGATAATGACAGGAGGTTGCAGATTGACCGAGTACATGAACCCTTTCCTCACATGGGTATCATTGGATGGCGATCTCATTTCGTATCGGCAGTTTGACTACTTCCCTAACGAGGTGCTTTCGAGCGACGAATATTTTTTTGACATTGAACAAGACAAAAATGGTGACTTCTGGGTGACCCATCTCCACCTGAACCCTACTGCAAAAGACCAGTGGCGACTGTTGAAATTGAATAGCATTGGAGACTCAATCCTTGCAATCCCTTTGGTTGGAGATGAGGATGTTTATCAGTGCAAGATTAAAACTTTGGATTCGTGCCTCGTCATGATTGGTGCGTTGAGCCAGTCCCCTACTTTTCATTCTTTTGTTAAAAAAATTGACAGTCAAGGCAATACGCTGAAAACGATTGGCCTTGACCTTCCATTTAATGCGGATCAACCCCTTTTTTGCAAGAATAAGCAAGGAGGGATTGCCTTGTTACTTGGGCTATTACCATCTTGGCCTCAAAACAACTACTCTGACATAGGGGTCATCAATTTTGATCAAGACCTCAACTGGTTGTGGGACAAACAATACTACCGGGGAATTTACAACTACGGCAACTACATTATTTCCACCAGATCTGGGGGCTTTTTTATCGCAGGCAGCACCGGAAGTCACTCCTACGACCTCTACCTCATCCGCACCGACTCCCTCGGCAACTCCATCACCAACCTCATCGCCGGCCAAGTCCAGTGGGACCAAGACAAGGACTGCATTGAGCAGCCCGCCGACCCCGGCCTGAAAAACTGGATCGTCACCGCCACTAATCCCACCGACACGTTTTACCGCAGCACCGCGCCCGATGGCTCCTACGCCCTGCGGGTAGATACGGGCCATTACACCGTGCGGGTGCGCCCGCTCAACAGCCTCTGGGATGCCGACTGTGTGGTGCTCGACACGGTGCTGACACAGATGTTCGACACCATCCAGCAGCACTTTCCGGTGAGGGCTACGGTCGATTGCCCCGGCATGGAAGTGTCCACGGTAGTCGCCCGGCTGCGGCCCTGCTTCCCGGCCAACTTGCAGGTGTGGTACTGCAACAACGGCACCATCGTTGCCGAAGACGCTCATATTCAGGTGGTTCTGAACGAACACATGACCTACGACTCGGCCTCGCTCGCGCCCTCGTCGGTGTCGGGCGACACGCTCTGGTTCGATCTCGACACGGTGCAGCCATTCGAGTGCGGCAATTTTTACATCCGGGTGTTGGTGGATTGCGACACGACGTTGCTCGGCCAAACGCTGTGCTACACCGCCCATGCCTTCCCCGACACGACCTGCCTCTCGCCAGCCGAGTGGTCGGGCGCACAGGTGGTGGCTACCGGCTACTGCGAGGGCGATTCGGTGCGCTTGGTGCTGCGCAACATCGGCTCGGCGGCCACCACTCAAGGCTTGGAGTACATCATCGTGGAGGACAACGTGATCATGCTGCAAGCCCCCTTCTGGTTGCCGCCGGGCGGTGCTGTCGAAATGAAACTTCCGGCC
>JAYSUY010000134.1:0-6226 GCA_043718855.1 Saprospiraceae bacterium
TGCGCTTTTGCAGCGCATCGCCGCTTTTTTTGAAAACTCACCCCCTCGCCTCTTGAATCACCTTCAAGGACTCGATGCGGATCTGCTCCCAGTCACTCGCCACAGCGTCGTTCCAGCGCGGGTCGTTTTCGCCGATCATGGCGATCAGTATGTTGAGGAACAACTCGAAATCTGCATAGCCGTACTTCGCGTGGTTGGGGTTGTCGGCCCCGACCATGCGCAGGAGGTAGTCTTTTTTATGGTCCAAATCGAGCAGCACGTCAACGGCCATTTGTAGCATGGCGGACTGTCGCTTGCGTTTCAGGTCGTCAAAATCGGCAGCATACGGCGAATCTTTCAGGAACCGGGTGTAGAAATCGCGGAAAAACTCCCGGTTGTTGGAGAGGCAGCGGCGGTAACTGGCCCGTGCCTCGCTCACTGGGGGGCGTTCCACGCGGGTGAGCGGGTGCAAGGCGCGGATGAGCGCATTCAGGTCGGGGAAATCTTTGGCTCGCTCGTCGGGGTCTTCCTCGATGAGCATACAAATGAGCGCGGTCAGTTTGCACTCAGGCAACTCAGCCAATCTGCGGGCGCGGTATTTTTTGTCCTCCACAAACTGCCGACGGCTTTTCAGGATGTCGAACACCCGCTTCCCTTCAAACAAGTCTTTGCCAGTCAGCATTTTATAGCCCACCAGCCCAAGTGAGTACAGGTCGGAGATGCACATTTTATGCAGATCAAACCCTTCGCCGTCGCGCTCCAACAGTTCGGGACTTCCGTACTGGCACACATCGCGGTAACGGTTGAAGGTGCGCTCTCCGGGGTTGTCTTTCGAGGGGTCGGCCTTCTCGAGGGAACCTCTGCGCGGCTTGTTTGGGCTGAGTTTGATCAGATCAAAGGGCGAGATCATGATCTGCCACTCGTCATCGATGTAAATTTTGGAGGGGCGCACGTTGGTGTGCAGCACACGCTTGTGGCGCAGGTAATCGAGGCCGTCGGTCAGTTGGTACATCCAGTCGGCTGCTTGTGCCACCGGGCGCGGCCCCACGATGTCGAGCGAGTCGGGCAGGCTGGAGCCATAGACATATTCCGAGATCACGAAAAACGGGAAGGCATTGATTTCGTGGTCGAGCAGTTTGATCACGTTGCGGTGGCGCAGGTCGGTGAGTCGCCCGATTTCGGCCTTCACCTGGTCGTCCAGTTGCGGCATTTTGATCACCAGTGCGATGGCGTGGCGCTGGGTATCAGAGTTGAACAGGCGATAGATGATGGATGAGTTGCCTTCCTGTTTGCCCCACTTTAGGTCGCGCTCGTAGCGCTTGGGCGACAGTCGCAGGTCGAGTATTTCGTGGATCACCGAGTCGCGGTCGGTGATGCTGTTGAGAAATTCGGCTTGGCCCTTGATGTTGAAATACGCGGCCAATGCCTCCTTCCGAAACTCATTCATTTCAGACTGAAAATCCATGCGGATTTTGTTGCGCTCGATCACGCCCTCCGGGCCGATGGCGTTGGCCTGTTGTTGGCTTTCGAGGCCAGAAAGCCGCGCCTGCATGTGCGCCAAGCGGGGGCGTTCGGCTTCGCAGCGATTCAGGAAGGCCTCAAAATTGTCGAAAGCAAGATCAAGTTGGTCTGCTTTGACGAGCGTTTCGATGTTTCTGGTTTTGGGCACTTCCAAAACCGGAGCAACATTGGGTTGGGCGGGCAATGCCGTAGGCTGTTCCGGTTGTACTGCCGAAGCGGTTGCTGAGTTGGCTTCAGCAGCAAAGTTGTCGTCGTTTTTGCTGGTCTTTGACATGATGAGAGGCGGTGGAGGGCTGTATGCCCCGTGTTAGGATAAGTACCACACCAAAATTAATTTAGGTTATCTCGCAAAGGCGAAGAGGCGTAAAGTATTCAGGGTCGAAACTTTGCGGCTTTGCCCCTCTGCGAGACATTTGTGTCGTGGTACTTAGATTCAAAATGTAAATGCTTGCAAAGTTGCATAAAATATTTGAGGCATACCTGCACTATGCGGGTATGCACCCAAACCTGAATCCTCCAAACCTCATCTCCCTTGCTACTTTGGCAGTGCCAACTCAAACTCTACGCGGCGGTTTTTAGCCCGGCCTTCAGGCGTGTTGTTGTCGCCGAGAGGCAAGTTTTCACCAAGGCCATAGGCTTTCATCCGCGATGCTGGGATGCCTTTTTTGGCGATGTAGGCGATGCAGGCAGCAGCCCGCTGTTCCGACAAGTATTGGTTGGCGATGGTGCTGCCCACATTGTCGGTGTAGCCCTCCACATTGAGGTGGTAGTCGGGGTATTTGAGCATGATTTGGGCGATATCGTCCAGTATTTTCGCCGATTCGGGACGCAGAGTGGAGTTGCTGTATTCAAACTGCACCTGCTTCACCGCCAAATTCAGTACCCGCTTGTCGCGCTCCTCGATGATCGGGCAGCCCTTGTTGATGAGCATCCCGGCGGTGTTGGGACAAGCGTCGTCGCGGTCGGGTATACCGTCGTCGTCGGCATCTGGGCAGCCCTTGGCCAGCACAGTGCCGGCCTGATCGGGGCAAGCGTCCGATTCGTCAGGCACTCCGTCGGAGTCCTTGTCCTTGATGGGGCAGCCTTTCAACTCAACTGTGCCGGGCAGTTCTGGGCAAGCATCGTCGCGGTCGCGGATGCCATCGCCATCAGTGTCTGGGCAGCCCTTGAATTGGATCGTGCCGGGTTCGGTAGGGCATTCATCTTCACTGTCAATGAGACCATCCTTGTCAGCATCTTTTTGTGGGCAGCCCGCCAGTTCGGAGGGGCCAGCCTCGAAGGGGCAGCGATCCTTGGGGTCGGCCACACCATCGCGGTCGGCATCTGGGCAGCCGCCTGTGGTGGCGAGGCCGGGTTGGTCGGGGCAGCCATCGGCAGCGTCGGCTACGCCGTCGCCGTCGCGGTCTTTAGTGCCAAATCGGTAACTCACCTGGAGCGCGGCGAAGGTGTACCAGTCTTTCAATTTCGGGTTGCCCGCCGCGCTGATGCCATCCAAGTAGTCGCTGAACGCGTAGCGCAGGCCCACTTCCAGCCCCAGCACCCAGTTCGGATTGATGTCGTAGTGCAGCCCGCCGCCGAACAGTACGGCAGGTTTGGCAGCCACCTTGCGGCTGTTTTCGAGGTCGATATCCACCAATTTTTGGGTCGCGTCGTCTAGCGAGCCGCCCTTCGTGAAGTCGGGGCTGGGAGAGGTGGTGATGAGGCCGCCGCCGCCAAAAATGTAGGGCGAGAGGGTGCGGCCAATATGGTTAACGATGGCCAATTGCTGGTAAGCCTGGTTCTGGTAGGTGACGGTCTTGCGTTTGCGGAAGCGTTTTTTGCCCAAAATGTCCCACTCCAACTGCAAGGATGCCTCGCTGACAGGGGAAGTGAAGGAGTAAGCCCGCTGCTGCCGCCAAGCGGGTTCGGTGAAATTGAGGTCGGAGCCAGAGATTTTTCCGATAAAAATCTGGCCGCGCACGGCAAAGTTGGGCGCAAAGTGGTGGCGCACGAACAGACCGCCGGTAAAGTTGCTCTCGTTGGGCAGTGCAAAATGGCTCTCGTTCACATCGCCCATATAACTCATGGCACCCAGCGCAACACCAATCTCGGTGGTTTTATCGTAAGGGCGGATGGAGTCGGCCAAGTGCAGCACATCCAAGCCAGGGGCGGTGTCAGCAGGGATTTTGGTTTTGGAAGGGTCGGTTTGGGCTGCTGCGGCCAGCGGCAGCAGCAGCAGCAATGTAATCAGTTCTTTCATAGAGGAAAAGTTTAGCAGAAATGTACCCAACCTATGTCACAAAATGTGCCAAATATGGGGTCACACATTCAGCCAGTACACCACCTTCAGCACCACCGCCTTATTTTTCGGAGAAAAAAACTGCACCGGGGTGCCGCGTATCTCCTGTGCGTAGGAATTGTCGGTGTACACCAAAAACACATCTGACACCGGCGCAAAGCGCCACTGCAAGCGGGCATTGACGTTGAAGTTGTTGGCCTGCGTATTGTACTGGAAAAACGCGCTGGCAAACAAGTTGCGACTAAACGCCAACTCCACCCTCGGCCCCACCAACCAAAAATCTGCCGACCGAAAAGGCTCTGGCAACCGGATTTGGTTGTAACTGAACAGCACCGAAAACAGGCCCACTGGCTGCATCCGATAAGCCACCCGGCCCTCTACGCTCAACAAGTCACCGTTGAAATAGCCACCCGCCCGCAAGCCCAGTTCGCCCTGCAAATTCGTGGAAGTGCCGCTGAAATATTCCCCCCGGATGCCGTAGTTGGTGTAGCCCCCCACATTCAGCAGCGTATCAGTTTGGCCCAAGTTGGTCGGGTCGAACGGCTCGAACAGGTAGATGTAGGACTGAAAAGCCGAGGCCGACACGCCCGTCTGGTCTTTGAAACCCACGCCAGTAGTCAGTGAGAAGTCCCGGTCGGTGGATTGGCCGTTTAGCCCAAAAGTCAGATCGCCATTCAGCCCCACCCGATAGTTCGTGACGTGCTTCGCCGCCCAGCCTTTTTTTGGGTAAATCTGGAAGCCAATGCCCGGAAAAACGCCCTGCACGCCCGGCCTCGGCACATAGCCCGCCTCAGCGCGGTAGGTCGAGTCAATGCGGTTGTAGCCCAAATTAGCATTGAAATACCGGTCGCGGTAGCCCAGATAGCCCGCCAGTGTGGAGCCGCGTTGCGCCTTGTCGGGCGAAAGTGAGCGGTGGTAGTACGCCTCGCCCTCCCAGCGGCTGTCTGCCGAGTAGAGGTTGTATTCGAGGCCGGCTACCCGGTTCCAGGGCTGCCAGCCGCTGCGCTGCACGTCGTTCAGTTTGTCCAGAAAATTCTGCTTGTTCACTAATACCGCGCTCATGATGCTGCGGCTGAATACCTTGCGCTGCACGGTCGCTACAGTGAAATTGGCGGCAGGCGACACCGTGTCTGCATTCCAGTTGGCCTGCTTAGTCTGCATATTGAGCAGACCCACCCGCCAGTTGTCGTTGATCTTTCCGCTCAAGCGAGCGCCAGCCACGATGGGTACTTTTTCATTGCGCTCCTTCACCGGGTTGTAAGCCAAACCGACACGCCGAGAGAAGAACGGGCGGGTGTTCGGGAAGCCGTACATGGCGAACAGGTCGCGGTTTTCGAGAAAAAACTGCCGTGTTTCGGGAAAAAACAACTCGAAGCGGCTCAGGTTAGCCACCTGGCGATCCACCTCCACTTGGCTGAAGTCGGGGTTGAGCGTCAAGTCCAGATTCAGCCCAGGTGTGATGGCAATCTTCGCGTCGCCGCCGAAGTTGCCCGTCCAAGTCTGCGGCTTGTTGGTCACTTCCAGGCTCTTCGGGTCGCGCGTGTAGTCCAGCGCGTAGCCGCCCGTCACGTAGGGGATGAGCGCGATGTTCGCCCCCGGTTTGGGTGGCGGCGCGTCCCACAGCAGCCGCCCGGCGAAAGCCAGGTTGGTGGGCCGGTACTGGAACGGCACGGGTGCCCACACGCTCGTCTCGAAGTCTTTGAGTTTGGTGCGGATGAACTGGATGCCCCACGAATTCGCCCCCTCCGACACGGTGTAGCGCAGGGTTTTGAACGGGATGGCCATTTCCACCACAAACCGGTCGTCGAAGTTTTGCACCGCCGAAAACCACTTGTTGTCCCACTCGTAGGAAGTGTTTTCGCCATTGGAAATCAGCACGTCGCGCTGCACATTGTAGGGGCTGACGCTGAACATGAACCCGTTGAGGCCGTCCTTGGATGGGTCGAAAACTACGTTGATGACATCGGTGGTGCCCGGCCCATAGTCGCGGCGCAGGCTCTGCACCGTGTAGTCCTCGCGGCGCTCGTAGCACACCACGCCGATGTACAGGTTGCGGTCGTCGAAAGTCAGCCGCGCCTCGGTGGGCCACTTGCTGAACGCCGTGTCGTTGGGAAAAATGAACTTGAAATGGTCGGCCCGCGGCTCGGTCTGCCAAGCGGCCTCGTCCAGTACACCATCGAGTTTGATCGGCACTTCCGCCTTGCGGATGTGGATTTGGTGGGTCTCGGTGTTGTTTTGGCCGAAGGCCGGGGCTTGCGCCAACAGGAGGGCGAGCCATACCAGCGCGGCTGGCCACAGGTTATTTGCTTTCATGGGGGCAAAAGTAGAAAGGCCTACTGGCAGGGGCGGCAAAGCGGGTGGTTTTTGAGATGGAGAAAGTGAGGGTTCGTCGGTTTAGCCTCACCCCCCGGCCCCCTCTCCAAAATGGAGAGGGGGAGACGAGACATA
>JAYSUY010000135.1:0-6220 GCA_043718855.1 Saprospiraceae bacterium
CGTTCGAGGTGTTGATCTATCATGTGGTGAAGTTTAGCGGACTTTCAGTCCGCGCATGAGAGGCTCTATTTTTTCTTCAAATACTGAAGGATGTCGTCGTACAGCCCCGACTCGTTGGCGAACAGGGCGTAGTTTTTAGCACTCGAAAACCACTCCTTTGTGGTGGGCGTGTGCCGTTTGATGGCCTGCGTCAAATCGTCGGTGGTGAGCGGAACCGCCGCGCCGCGGCGCAGGGCTTCGTCCATTTTGGCTTCGATGGCGCGGTCCACCACTGCCTCGAGGTCAGCACCAGAGAAGTCGGGAGTCAGGCGGGCCAAGCGGGCGCAGTCTACGTTGTCGGTCGGTTTTCCTGCCAATTTGATGCGTAAGATAGACTCCCGCCCAGCCTCGTCGGGCGGCGGCACAAAGATGATGCGATCAAAGCGGCCAGGGCGGCGGAAAGCGGGATCCAAGTGCCAAGGGGCGTTGGTGGCGGCAAGTATCAGCACGCCCTCGTTGCTGTACTCCACGCCGTCCATTTCCGATAAAAACTGGTTGATCAGGTGCCGCCCGGCACTCTGGCGCATATCGGAGCGGCTGGCACCGAGCGCGTCCACCTCATCGAAAAACAGCACGGTGGGCTTGATCTGTCGGGCTTTTTGGAACAGGGCGTGGAGGTTTTTTTCGCTCTGGCCGATCCACATATCTAGAATGTCGCTCAGCCCGACGGAGAGGAAATTGGAGCGCACCTGCCCGGCTGTGGCGCGAGCTAGGAAGGTTTTGCCGCAGCCCGGTGGGCCGTACAGCAAGATGCCGCCGCCGATTTTTTTGCCGTAGGCGCGGTAGATGTCGGGGTTTTCGAGCGGATGGATGATTTTCATGCGGATTTCCTGCTTCACCGCGTCCATGCCGCCCACATCGTCAAACGAGACTTTGGGCCGCTCAAATTCGATGACACGCTCCATGTCGGCCCCTTCGTCGGAGGAGCCATGCCCACCGAGGCGCACCCGCTCTGGCTCAGTGGGCGTGTCGCGCTGGCTTTGCAGGTTGAGTTCGGATTCGAGGAATGCGTCGCGGAGGCTACCGTCGAGCGCGATGGCGTTGTCGTAGGCTTCGCGAGCATCGCGGGGCTGCTTGGCGGCCAGCAGGAGTTTGGCGTACACCATCCAAGCGCGGGGCGGCGGGGCAGAACCGTTGCACATCTCTTCGATGATGACCAGCCCCAGCGAGATTTTTTTCTGTTCGAGGAAGGTGTTGGCCAGACCGATTTTCAAGTCTGCGTCGTTGGGCGCCAGGCGTAGGGCTTCTTTGTACTCGACTTCGGCTTCCTCGAATCGACGGTTTTTGATCAAAGCGGCGGCCAGCATTTTGCGCAGCGGGATCTTGGCGGGTGTGGCGGCTACCGCTTCGCGGAACTGTTGAATTTCATCTAATTCCATCGCAAAAAATTGGTGTGTGATGCAAAGTGTATGGGGTCTACCGCAGATTCCACAGATTTTCGCAGCGTATTTTCTGCGAAAATCTGCGAAATCTGAGGGATAATAGTACAAACAAAAAGCCCCCGAAACCGCAATGGGTTTCGAGGGCTGCTTCACTGTGACCACGACTGGAGTCGAACCAGCACATCCGTAAGGACACTACCCCCTCAAAGTAGCACGTCTACCAATTCCGCCACGTGGCCGTCTTTTATGTTGGTTAATTTGGTGATGTCTTGTCTTCTATAAAAACTGTCGGGATGACAGGATTCGAACCTGCGACCACACGCCCCCCAGACGTGTACTCTACCGGGCTGAGCTACATCCCGTAGCGGTAAATTCGGTAAAAAAAGAGGGGGTGGATTACTCTCCCCCCTCTTGGTCGGAACTACTGGGATCGAACCAGTGACCTCACGCGTGTGAAGCGTGCGCTCTAAACCAGCTGAGCTAAGCTCCGTTTTTATCGCCCTGCAAGGGTTGTCGGACCAACGGGATTCGAACCTGTGACCTCTACGATGTCAACGTAGCGCTCTAACCAACTGAGCTATGGACCGAATGACCTCCTCTTTTCCGAAGTGGGCGCAAAGGTAGCGTTGCGATTTTCAAAAAAACAAGCCCCCGCAAAAAAATCCCCAAAAGTTTACCGCTTGGAAAAACAATATGGGTGTTGCTACCTTTGAGGCCATCTGATAACAACATTTTTTCAACGAAAATAATCGAAACTCACCCTGATGCGAGAACAACTTCAACAACTCATTGCCGAAGGACGTACCGAAGAAGCGCTTACCTTGCTGGTGCAGCACAACAGCGATGCGGTGCTGCTGCAAGCCCGCTACAACCAAGCCAAGAAACAACAGAACATGGGGATGATTGATTTTGGCGAGTGGTCGCGGGTACAGAATCAGGTGAATTATGCGGCGATGGAGATGGCAGGGCAGGTGAGGGCGGGGGGCGGTGCAACCACAAATTATAATGCTCCGGCTATAAAAGACTTCAAAAATGCTGCTTCCAACGACTCCAGCGCCAACAAAAAAGTATTCATTTCTTACAACCATAAGGACAAAGAAATGGCCGACCGGGTGAAGGAATACCTAGAGAATGGCGGCTTGGAAGTGACCATTGATCGAGAGAAAATGGAGCCTGGTCAGTCCATTTCCGACTTCATCAAAAACAACATCCGCTCGAACGGCTACATCTTGTCGCTTGTGTCGCAGAACAGCCTACGGAGCGGATGGGTGGGCATGGAAAGCACCGCTTCGCTTTTTGCCGAGTGGATCGCTGACAAGCATTTTCTACCGCTGGACTTGGATGGTTCGTGGTACAGAGATGGGTTTTATATCGAAACACTGCGCTATATCACCGATGCCGTGAAAGCAAAGGAAAAGGAGGCCCGGGAAGCCAAAAAATTGGGCGGCCGCACGACCCACATCGAATCACAAATCGAAAGGCAACTCGACCTGAAGGCTAACCTCAGTTCGATCATTGAGCGTTTGCAAAGTGTCCTGACGGTACCCATCAGCAACGAGCACTTCGACGCAAATATGGAGGACGTGCTGAATGTCATCAAGAGAAACTAAGCCCTCCACAAGCAAAACTCCTGCACCATGTCCTTTGAATACGGATGTTTCATCAGTTATCGACACCTGCCAAGAATCGAGTCGTTCGTTCGAAAGTTAGCCGAATCCATCAATCATGAGATGGCTTACTTTGTGGACAAAGGCTGTTTGCCGGTATTTTTGGATGAAGAGCGCATCAAGCCTGGCGACAACTTTAACATCAAGATTCCGAGTGTGCTGTGTAAAAGTATCGTGATGGTGGTGGTATATGTTCCGACTTATTTTAGTAAGGATAAAACCTACTGCACCCGTGAACTCGTTGCGTTTCTTGAACATGAGGGGCGCCGCTTGGATGAGATAAAACAGAAGCATCCCGATGCAGATCACTCCCAAATGTACCAAGTGATCACGCTTGTCATGCGCAAAGACGAAAGCAAACCACTGCCAGAAGTATTGACCAAAGATAGAAATCTGGTGGATTGGTCAGCGAACAAAAATACTGCACTGACCAATTTATCTCAGTTTTCTGAAAGTAGCGACTACACAGATCTCGTCCGTGAAATTGTGGACAAGATCCGCCTGATATGGAAACTTGCCCCTCAGTTAGATGTTCTGGCCGATTGCTCTCAGCACCCGAACCTACCACCCGACACCCACCCACTCTTTCAAAAACTGATCGACGATCATCTACCTGCTTTTCCATGAATGCAACTATTGAAAAAAGCGGGCGAATCCTAACGTTCTATTCCTTCAAAGGCGGTAGCGGACGTACTATGGCACTTGCCAACGAAGCCGTGCTGCTCGCACGGGCGGGGTCGGGCTTTGTGGGCAACAAGGTGCTGATGATTGATTGGGACTTGGAGGCCCCTGGACTGCATGAGTTTTTTAAAGAAAACCTCCCCGATGGCCATGTGGACAGCACAGGAGTGATTGACCTTTTTATGCAAGTCAATGAACAGTTTCCATTGGGGATGCAAGACATGAAGGACCCTGCACCCGTTGAGGCGCACATTCGGGAGTTTTTTGAAAAATCTGCGGTGCGCTTGAAGCAGAAAAGGACTTCAGCCGAACAAAAGGAATCGGAGCGCCCGACACTTTCTGAGGATATGTGGCTCCTCAAAGCCGGGCTTTTTGGTGAACATTTCGCTCTCAATGTGCAGACTTTTGACTGGCGCGGTTTTTTCAGTAGTAACTACGCCTTCTTCCCTCTGCTCATCGACTACTTGGAGAAAAACTACGACTATGTGCTGATTGACTCCCGCACTGGCCATACCGACTCAGGTGGCATCTGCACTTCTATTCTGCCCGAAGTGCTGGTCACGGTTTTCACCCCTACCAATCAGGGGTTACGGGTAACGGAAGTGGCAGAGCGGGCAGTCAACTATCGCAAAAGCTCCGACGACTTTCGGCCTTTGGTGATATATCCGTTAGCCTCGCGTATAGACACCAGTGCTGAAGCGCTCAAAAACAAATGGCAGGAGACCTATATTCCGCGTTTTGAGCAACTTTTCAAAAGCATTTACCACCTGAAGGAGTGCGACTTACGGAAGTATTTCGGAAAAATCGAGGTACACTATGTAACTGACCTTGCTTACGGAGAATCAGTGGCAGTCATGGCAGATTCCGGTACCATAAATCTGTACAACCTGCCTGCCCGATACAACGAACTGGCGCAATTGATTGTCGCGGAGTATCTCCCTTGGGAAATGCCAGAATTAACAGATCCTAGGCTGCTGACCCCTGCTGACCATGTGACCTTCGCCCAGCAATTGGCTGCCAACAAAGAATTCAAGCGGGCAGAGAAGCATTTCAACCAAGCTCTAAGGTTGGAAGGCGAGCCGTTCAACAAGTATTTCATCTACTTGGCTTTCGCCCATTATTTTCAGGGGAGAGGGGAATTGGACAAAGCCGAAGCGGTTTACGAAGATTTGGTTAAGGCCGTGCCAGAGTTTATTGCATTTCAATCTTTTGCAGGTTTCTTACTAGATATCCGGCATGACTACCAAAAGGCAAGAAAGGTGGCAGAGATGGCACTGGATATTGACCGATCTTCGGTAGAAACCTTATTGCTCTATGCAAAAATTTTGGCGAATCTGTCGCTCGTCGAAGACGCAGAGAAGATTTATCAAGATGCCATGTACCTAAAACCAGAAGACCAATCGCCAATCGCCCGATATGCCGATTTCCTCCGCGACACCAAAAAGGATTTCAGAAAATCCGAGGAGCTGTTCAGAAAATTGGTCGCCGAGGACGATGAACCAGAAGTCTGGCAAGTCAACCTTGCCCAAGTTATGCTCCTACAAGGCAAGGAAGAAGAAGCGGACAGGGTAATTCAGGCTGTTTTATTTCAAAAGAATGCACCTGTCACTACTCATGTGCTGTGCTTGATCTGGTTCCTGCGCCTTGCCTATTTCCCAGAGTGGTACAAAAGATCTATAGAAGAACTCAAACAGACTCTGAGGGCGGGAGCGCGATGGACGACCAAAAATTTTGACGCAGATATTGCTGCTGCTGTCCGCAATCGTCACCCATACCTCGAAAGTGTCAAAGATCTGGCTGCCAAAATCAATAACCCCGACCCTATAGATGAGAGTTCATGGCCTTCTATTATCGCGAATGCGGGAAAAAAGGTGTTCATCTCGTACAATCACAGGGATTCTGAAGTGGCACGCCAAATCTGCACCTATTTGGAGCAAGCAGGCAATGACGTGATTATTGACCAAGATGACATGGCTGCGGGTAGATCAATCATGGAGTTCATACAAGATAGTATCAAGAAATCTGATGCAGTGGTTTCTATCGTATCTTCCAAAAGTTTAGCATCTGGCTGGGTAGGTCACGAGAGCGTAGCCTCGATCTACGCCATGTGGCTGGCTGACAAGAAATTCATACCCGTCAAGTTGGACAACGTTGTCTTTGACATTGATTTTCAAATTTCGGCAACTGAAGCATTGGCTATGAAGATCAAGGAATTAAAGGCCAAAATAAAGAAACTTGAATCATTGGGCGTGGACTCGCCAGGGTCGCGCGATGATTTGACGCGCATGGTTGAATTGAAAAACAATTTGGGCAAGATCATTCAGCGGTTCACGAGTGTCCTGACACTTGATATCAGTGGAGACAACTTTGAGCCAAACATGAAAAGGGTGTTGGCTTCCATCCAACGTTAAATCTGCTTTCCACCTTATCAAAGAGAAGGGGCCGTGTGGT
>JAYSUY010000136.1:0-6215 GCA_043718855.1 Saprospiraceae bacterium
CAACCTCAACGTGCGGCCCATTGTGATTTCCGATACCTCCGTCGTATCGTTCGAGGTGGAGGGCCGGGGCGAAAATTTCATCTGCTCACTCGATTCGCGCTTCGAACTCATACACGCCCACCAGCAGTTGGCGGTACGCAAAAACGACTTCCCCATCAAACTGGTCCAACTGCAAGACACTACCTTCCTTAACACCATCCGCGAAAAACTGGGCTGGGGCGAGGACATCCGAAATTAGCCGTTGGCTGTTGGTTGTTAGCCATTTGCCAATGCCAACAGCCAACAGCCAACAGTAAAAAGTAAATAGCATGAAAGTCAAATTCTGCGGCGCAGCCCGCGAAGTAACCGGCTCCAGCCACCTCATCACGCTCGACAACGGGTTTAAAATTCTGCTCGACTGCGGCCTGTACCAGGGCGGTGGCGACGACGATGGGCAAGCCTCGGATGGCTCTGCCAATCCGATAGCCAATTTCAACGAACGCTGGCTGTTCAACCCAAAAGAGATTGACTGTCTGGTAGTTAGTCATGCACACATCGACCACACTGGGCGCATTCCGCAGCTGGTGAGGGCGGGTTTTCGGGGAAACATCTACGCTACCCATGCCACACGCGACCTGTGCGCACTGATGCTAATGGACAGCGCAAAAATCCAAGAAAGCGATGCCGAGCGCGACAACCGCCACAAACGCGAAGGCGAGCCAGATGAGTCGCCGTTGTACACGCAGGAAGACGTGGGCCAAGCCCTGCGCCAGTTTGTCGGCTTCAACTACGAGCAGTGGTTCGACATCGGCCCCGATGTACGGGCCATGTACCGCGACGCGGGCCACATCCTCGGCAGCGCCACCGTGACACTCGAAATCCGCGAAGGCGGACGCACCACCCGGTTCGGATTCACTGGCGATATCGGGCGACCCGATCGGCCCATCCTCGGCGATCCGCTGCCGATGGACCCAGTGGATTTCCTCATCTGCGAAAGCACCTACGGCGACCGCGAGCACGAATCAGGCCCCAACGAGGTGGACCGCTTCGTGGACATCGTACACCACACTTGTGTGGAAAAAAAGGGAAAACTCATCATTCCGGCTTTCTCAGTAGGTCGCACCCAGGAGATCGTATACATGCTCGACAAACTGCACCACGCTGGGCGGCTGCCACACATCCCGATTTATGTCGATAGCCCGCTGGCCGTGAACGCCACTGAGGTCTTCGTGAGCCACCCCGAATGTTTCGACGCAGACGTACACCGGTACATGATGGAGAATGAAAACCCGTTCGGTTTCAACGACTTATACTACATCCGCAGCACCGAAGGCTCCAAAAAAATCAACGAAAGCCACGAGCCCTGCATCGTGATCGCGGCCTCCGGTATGATGAATGCCGGGCGCATTCGCCATCACTTGCTCAACAACATTGAGAACCGCCGCAGCACCTTCCTCATCGTCGGGTACTGCTCGCCCAACACGCCTGGCGGGCTGCTCCGCAACGGTGCTAAAAGCCTGTACATCATGGGCCAAAACAAGCAGGTGATCGCTGATGTGGAGATAATGGACTCATTTTCAGCACACGGAGACCGCAAGGAAATGCTGGATGTGCTGCAAAATCAGAAGGCCAGTTGCCGCAAAATCTGGCTGGTACATGGCACTCTTGATCGTCAAGAAAAATGGCGCGACTACCTGATGGAACACGGGTTCCAATCGGTGGGCATACCAGAGTTGGGCGAGGAGGAGGTGCTTTGAGGTAGCAAGGTTGGAGCATAAACACAAAGAACGGCGTAGACGACTTGGAGTCATCTACGCCGTTTACGTTTTATGCTCTACCTGTCGTACTTGTACAACTCATGCTTTTCAATGATGCCGATCAACTTCTCTGCGTAAGTGCGGTCTGTGGCATACCCGATGCTTTTCAGCCCGTAGGCCCACTTGCGAAAGTCTCGCCCATTTTTTTTCAATTTTGCATAACGCCCTGAGGAAATCATGCGGCTGTGCTCACGCCAACTCTCCCAGGGTGATGGGAATTTTCGGAAAAAATCCTTGTGCGTGTCGTCCGTAAAGTTGGAGCAGTGGCCCTTGCGGCAACGGCGCGAAAAGCACTTGATACCGAAGTGGTTGTTGTTGGCTACCGCCAATTTGCTGGTACCTGCGCGGCTTTCGATCAGGCCCTGTGCCAGGCTGATGCTGGCTGGCACCCCGTATTTTTCCATTTCTGTGATGGCGATCTTGCTGTAACGCCCGACGTAATCGTTGGTCATCTCTTCCGTCAGGTATTTTGGACTGACGGGAGCAGCATCGTTTTTGGTGCCCCATTGCACGGTCTTGCCATTTTTGGGCTTGCTCTCTGTGCCAACTTCGAGCGCGGTGTCCACTGCTTCTACGGCATAATCGGGAGCAGATTCATTGGGCCCGATCAACAGATTGGTGAACACCAGTACATAACCGGCTGCGACCAAGCCACTGGCTTTCCACAGATTTTTTCGTTCAAAAAGGCCAAGTGTGGTGCGGTTGGCCCTGAATCGGAAGGCGACCCAAGTGCGACGCAATCGAATCCAAATTTGGCGGAAGAGTACGGGCAGCGGAAGCGCATCCGGGTTGTCGAATGCAAACTTACCTGGGCTATAGTTGGGTTTTCGGGCGCGAGCAGTGCTGTTGCTCGTGGTGGTGCGGTATCCTGTTTGTGCTGCGGTTGTCTCCGTTTCTGAGTACCATTTTGTCTTTCCCATGACGAAGTGATGTTGGATGATGAGCGATGCTGAATGTGAACGCTCTTGCTATTTACTGCCGCTTGAGCGCGAGAGCAAATGTCCGACATGGGAACTATTTTATCAAACAAATTGTGTAAAATATTTCAACAATAAATTTAAAGCAAACAAAAATATTCGTTTTTTCACTAAAAATCAATCGATTAGCGATCCTTTAGCGCATGATGTAACTCAATTTGTTTTACAAAGTTGAATGACCTGATGCACTCACCTTGGCTTGGTCACATCTCCCGGATACTCGAATAGTAGATCAGTGCCCACTCGCCACTATCGGGCTGCCGGGCAAAGCGGCGTTCGATGCCGTAGTTGGCGGCTTTTACACGAATACGCTCTATGACGATGAGGTCGCCGAGCATCTCCAGTTCACGGGCATAGTGGCCTTCGGAGTAGTCCACTGGGCGGTGCATCACCCACTCGGCTAGAGTCCAGTTGTGTTGCTGCAACTGCGATGCGCTGCTATCCGCCAAAGTCTCCAATCGCTGGCCTTGCACTGGCCACACAATGTGCGCCACCTGAAATACGCTGTCGCTCAGAAACCGACGGTAAAACATCTCAAAATCTGCTGGCACTTCGCCATTGGTTGCAGCATCAGACTGGGAGGTGCTGATACTTGGAGCAGATTGGTTTTGGCAGGAAAAAAGCAGGAAGGCAAGGGCAAGGGACGCAAAAAAGAATTTCATGCAAAAAAATAGATGTAGAGTAAAATGAAGATTTAAGGTTCAAAGGCAACAGATAGGGGGGGTGAAGGAAGGGGCTTGTGAGATCAGAACAACGAGGCTCGCCTGACATAAAACCTACTGGTTTTGACTCCCAGAAATCTACTCAAACAGGTGCTAAATCTTTCCGTTCACCGCCGCCAAGATTTCCCGCTCTGCCACATCCGCAGCCGCCGCCATCCTTTCACCTTCGGCTAAAGCCTGCGCCGCGTACGCCTTGTCGTCCAGTCCGCTGGCGTTGATTTTTACATTCAAAAACGCCCCCAACACCGCAGCACGAGCGCACAGCGCACCCACTCCAGCATCCGTCACCGAGTTGGGGTTGCCCGTTTCCACCATTTGCCGGATGAGTGGCAAGGACTCCAGCGACAACCGCATCACCTGTAGTGGCACCTCGATGGCTCGGCGAGTGGCGGCCTGCACAGCCGCCTTGCGGGCGGCTTTTTCATCGGGGCTGCCGTTGGGCAGGCCGAACGCCGCCATGATGAGGTTGAAAGCGTCCGTGTCGTCGTCCACTGCCCGCAGCAGCGCGGCTTTTAGTTTTTGACCGCGTTCGGCGGCTTCCGAGAACTCCTCCCAACGCTCATCCCATCCGCGCTTGTGGCTGCTCAGGTTGGCCACCATCACAGCGAGCGACACGCCCAGCGCACCGACGTAAGCACTGATGGAGCCACCGCCTGGAGCAGGGCTTTCACTGGCCGTTTCATCAGAAAATGCAACTAAATTCTTGAAAATCAATTTTTTGACGTTGGCTGGGTTGCCCGATTCGAGGTTGTACTCGATGATTTTGCGCTGTGGGTCGAAGGTCGAGAGTTCGTCCAAGCCCATGCTTTTCACCGCAATTTTCACCAACTCTGCCTCGCTCACGCCCACGCTGCGCTGCTGTTTTTTCAAAAAATAGCGGCCCGCTTCGAGCATGGCTGCCAGCGGCACGAGGCCTACCAGTTCGGAGCCAGTGACGCGCATCCCGCGCCGGTCGGCACTCAGTCGACATTCCTCAAAAGCCAGGTGGAGCGGAGTGGCCTGGGCGTTGGTGATGTTCATCGAAATCTGCGCAATACCGTACTCCTCAATATACCAGCCGATGGCCTTCACGCCTTGGAGTGTACCCGGTTGGCGCAGGGGCTCGCCGTTGGCATCTTTCAGCGGCTTGCCGGTGGCCGGGTCATTGAGGATGCGGCCTTTTTCCCGTACATCGAAAGCCACCGAGTTGGCACGGCGCACGGAGGTCGTGTTCAGGTTGACGTTGTAGGCGATGAGGAAGTCGCGTGCGCCGATGACGGTGGCACCGCTGCGGGGGTTGAATCGAGCAGGGCCGAAGTCGGGTTGCCACTCGGGGTTTGCCAATTTTTCGGGCAGGCCCTCGTACTCACCCGTCCGGATGGTCGCCAAGTTTTTGCGCTCTGGCCGGCTTGCGGCAGCTTCGTAGAGGTAAATTGGCAGGTCCAATTCGCGGCCTACGCGCTCGCCGAGGCGGCGTGCCCACTCTGCTGTTTCTTCCATCGAGATGTGGGCGATGGGGATGAGCGGGCACACGTCGGTGGCACCCATGCGCGGGTGCTCGCCGGTATGCTTGCTCATGTCAATCACCTCGCAAGCCTTGCGGATGGCCTGAAAAGCGGCTTCCACCACCGCTTCCGGCTCGCCTACAAAGGTGACGACGGTGCGGTGGGTGGCCTTGCCAGGATCCACATCCAAGAGTTTTACGCCCTCAACGGATTCGATGGTATCGGTGATTTGCTTGATGACGGCTGGGTCGCGCCCTTCGGAGAAATTGGGGACGCATTCGATGAGTTGCTTCATGTTGTGTGGTGGGCGGTTTGCCCGCCGAAGGTTTACCGAAGGCGGGTGAGCGATATGTGGAGGTCTTTTGAAAATAAGGCCCAAACGTAGTGCGGAGTACCGGACACCGTTAGTTTTGCGGCCCAAAAAATTGTATTTCTCAACAACATGGCCTGTATCCTGCTCATCGAAACCGCCACTGAAGTCTGCTCTGCTGCTATAGCTGTGGATGGTGTGGTGGTGGCTCTCCAAGAAGAATTGCACTGTACCAGTCACGCCGCGGTGCTCACGTTGCAGATAGAGGCTTGTGTCCGCCAGTCTGGCATCGCACTCCGCACACTCGACGCAGTGGCGGTTAGCCGGGGGCCAGGGTCGTATACCGCGCTCCGAGTGGGTGCTTCTGTGGCGAAGGGTATCTGCTACGCGCTTCAAAAACCGCTCATCGCAGTGGATACGCTGCTGGCATTGGCTGCGGCATCCAAGTTAGATGGTTTGAAGTTTGAAGTTCGAAGTCCTGGGGTTCACCAAACTTCAAACTTCAAACTTCAAACTCCCGAACTTCAAACTTTTTTGATGCCCATGCTTGATGCTCGCAGGCAGGAAGTTTGGACAGCGGTGTACGACGCAGAGATGAATTTGTTGGCTCCGGCGCAGCCACTGATCATTGAAAACGATTTGTTTAAAAATTTTACCCATGCTGTCATACCTGATTTTAGTAATGTTCGGGTAATTTTGTCGGGAAACGGTGCCAACAAGATTGAAAATGTGCGACACGACAAGGAAGCGGTAGTGATATCAAAAAAAAATTGCTCGGCTACAGGTTTGGCTCCATGGGCTGAACAATATTTTCAATGCAATGATTTTCAGGACATTGCATACTGGACGCCTTTTTACATGAAGCTGCCTAACATTACCACTCCGGTAAAAAAAATTTAATGCGAAAAAACCAAAATTTTACTCCT
>JAYSUY010000137.1:0-6141 GCA_043718855.1 Saprospiraceae bacterium
TTGCTCCAACCGCCCACCTTCGTTTTTGTCCTGCCCCGCAGCCAAAGCTGCGAAGCAGGGCGAGTCTATAACTCATAACTCCACACCTCATAACTTCAAATAACCTCCACCCACTTCCCCGGCACACTCGCTCCAATCCTGTTGTCGTACATACTCGAACAGCCCACCGTAGGCAGGTAGTACCGCCCCGCGTAGGCTGCATTGAGTTGAATGCGGTACACGCTATAATCCTGCCCGTAGTTCAAGTTGAAGTAAGTATGCACCCGGTCGTCGCGCACATCTTGGTACTGAAAAACGCTGCTCGTGTTGGCCGCTGCGGAGCCGCTGGCGAAGCCCGTCATCCGCGTGTTCAGTATCTCCCAGCCTGCGGGGAACACCTGCTCCAGCGCGAGGTCGTTGAAGGGAAAATTGAACTTGGAGTCGCGCTTGATGGTCACTTCTGCCACAAAATCAGTCCCTTGCTTGATGCGGAGCGGATCAATCTCAGCTCCCTTCGTGTCGGTGTAGCGCACCGCCACGAGCAGGTTGTTGGCCGTAGCCGACTGATCGCCCACGAGGGCCTGGCCACTCACCACGAGGCGGGCGTAGAGCCGGGTGCTGCCGTTGTTGCGCACCGCCACTGCGTTGTCGCGCAGGGCCGTTTCGGTAAAATTCACCGTGCTCACCAACTTGCTGCCGTCGCCATTTTGGAAGGCACCATCGGTGCCGAGGCGATAGGTGTAGGTCGCAACTTGACCAGAGGTCATGTTTTTCTGGGCGTAGCGGGCCAGCGCACGGAGGCTCGTGGAAAGGCTCTGCGTGTTCCAGTACCAGCCGTTTTCGCTGCCCATTTCCTTGCAGAGGTACTCCACAAGGGCCTGCGAACGGGGTGCATCGCCCAGGGCGGTGTAGGTTTCCAAAATCAGGGCCTTGTCGCGTAAGTCGCTGCCGTAGGTGTAGCCGCACCAGTCGTAGTTCCAATCGGTTTTCCAACTGGCGGCGGTGATTTCGCGGGCCGCTTCAGGCTTACCCGCCTGCGCGTAGGCGGCGGCCAGCAGGTAGGCAGATTGGGCGTACATGTCCTTCGCTTCGCGGAGGCGGTTCATGTCACCGAGGTCGGGTTTGCCCGCGAGGGCCAGCGTGTAAAGCCGGTAGGCTTGCGTGTAGTCGTCGTCGAAACGCTCCCAAGGTTGCCTGCTGGCGACCTTCCGCTGCCACTTACGGCTAGCGCTGGTCTGGAACTCGACCCAGCGGGAGAGCATGGCTTCCGACACCGCGTAGCCCTTGTTTTTGGCTTCGAGCAGGAAGTGGCCGGCGTAGTTGCTGCCCCACTCGTTCACGTACTGGTCGCCGGGCCAGTAGGAAAATGCCCCGTAGCCCGTCTGGAAATTCTGCATTTTTTTGACGGCTGCTGTCACGTTGCGGCTGATGGCATCGCGCTGTTTTTGCGTCAGCGGGGTCAGTATGTCCACGTACAGTTGCGGGAAAGCCGCCGAAGTCGTCTGCTCGATGCAGCCATGCGGGTACTGGATGAGGTACTCCAAGTGGCGGCTCATGTTCATGGAAGGCAGTGCGCTCACTTCGAGCACGGCGTTGGTGATGTCGGTGTACTTGCCGGGATCAAAGCTGCTGGTCCACTCCTTGCCCGCTTCGATGGTGCCCGACCAGACGGTGGGGACCACCGGATTGGGGTTGCGCACCAGCAGTTCGATCTCCTGGGTAGCCGTCTCGCCGCCGCCCTGCGCCGTCACCACGAATCGGGCGATACCCGTTTTTTGACCCACTTTTAAGTCAAAATAGGTCATTTCGTTGCCCGGCTGGGTGAAGTTGAGGGTGTTGACGGCGGAGCCTTGCACCGTGACGAGGCCGCTTTTTTCCTGCACCCGGATGGTCGCGTTTTTCACCTGCTGCTCCATCGCGAACACGTCCACCGGCAGCCTGAGCGACTCGCCTGGGCCGAGTGTGCGCGGCAGCGTGGGCAGCACCATCAGGGCCTTCCGCACGGGGCAGGTTTTTTCGGAAGAGCCATACATCCCCTTGCCGTCGGGCGCGGGGGCGGAAAGCACGGCCATGACGCGCACCGAGCCGACGTAGTTTTCAATTTTAAACGTGTGCTTCGCCATCTGACCTTTTTCCAGCCGGAAGGGGCCGACGTGCTTGACCGTGGGCTTGAAGCGGTTGACCTGCGTGGCGTTTTTGGCTTTCTGATTCAGACCGTCGCCGCCAATGGCGAGGATGCGCTCCAGCGATGCGCCATAAGCGCCCAGCACGTAGTCGTAGATGTCCCAGGTTTTTACGCCGAGGCCCTCGCGAGCAAAAAAAGCATCCCAGGGGTTGGGCGTTTTGAAGCGCGTGAGATCGAGCAAGCCTTCGTCCACGATGGCGAGCGTGTAGGTACACGCCTTGCCGCCTTTTTCCCGGAAAGCAATGGTGAACGGCTCGTCTGGTTTCAGCACTTCGGGCATATCCAGTTGCGCTTCGAGCCGCGAGCCGGGGTTTTCGATGTTCACCGGCACCACGCCATACATTCGGATGGGCAGGTCGTTCACTGTCTGCGCATGGGGCTGTAACAGGCTGATGTGGGCGTACACCGTGGGCGCCATTGCTGCTTCAGCCTTGAATTTCAGGTAGTTATCCCCAGCCTTCGCATCAAACCAGAGGTGCTGCGCTACGCGGGTGCCGGTTTCGAGGGTCAATAAAATTCGCCCGTTTTCGCTGGCCGGTACTTTGAGCGTGACTTCCTCACCCACCATGTATTTTTCTTTTTCTACGGAAAACGGCAACATGGCAGCCGCGTTGCGGCTCTTGATGTCGTCGAGTTGTTCCGGGTAGCCGCGCCAGAAAAAGTCGCCGGAGGCGTGTCCGCTCGCCTCATCTTCCACCCGAACGAGGTAGCGGCCCCAGCCGTTGGGCTTCACTTTCCAGGTGACTTGGCCGTTGCTGTTGGTGGTGAGTGTGGCTTTTTCCAAAGCCGCTACGTTGTCGGCGGAGTTGAACTGCGCGACGTTGGAGTAGCGGTCTTCGTCCCACCACCAGCGCCAGTCGCAACGGTAAAGCGCGACGTTGACGGTGCGGTTGGCGAGCGGCTTGCCGCTTTTGTCCACCACCGCAAAGGTGACGTTGCCGCCGAGCGGGTCAATCGACTTGCTGCCCCAACGGTCAGTCGGGATGAGCACACCCGCGTAGGCATCGTAGGGGAACACATCCATCGAGAAATTGTCGGTGCTGAAATCGCCGCTTTTCTCGAAGGCGCGGACTTTAAAATTGGCGATGAGTTTGCCCGGTGCGTTCTCGCTGTCGCTGATTTTCAATGGAATAGCCGCCGTGCCGTTGTCGTCCACGTTGGCCTCGAAGAGGGTTTGCGGCTCGCTGTAAAAACTGCGGGCCGGGTCATCGAACACAAAGCCCTTGTAGCCGCTGAACGTGGTAGCGGTGGAGCGGACGTACATTTCCACTTTGGCTTTCAGGCCTTTGGCGATCGCGCCGTGCAGCCACGTCACGGCAAGTTTGCCACTGATGCCGCCGGTCGGTTTGGAGGGATAGGTGAAATCGGCACTGCTCAGGGCTTTTTTCCCAAAATCGAGGTCGAGTTTCAGGCGGTTGGGCTTCACTGTTTCGATTTTCAGTTGCTGCGAAAACGTAGCGCCGCCCACGAGGGCGCGGGCCGTCCAGTTGCCGGTGGGGGCTTCCATGCGGGTGGCGCAGTGGAGCGCGTACACGCCGCCAACGCTGGCGGTTTGCACGGTGCGGTATTGTAGGCTGCCGCGCGGGTCGCTGAGTTCGAACGTGACGGGGTGATTGGGGGGCAGTTTGCCGGTTTTGTCCTCCAGCACGAAGTTGAGGTAGATGGAATCACCGGGTCGCCACACGCCGCGCTCGCCGTAGAGGTAGCCTTTCAGCCCGCGCTGCGGCTCCACACCTGCCACGTCGAAGCGGCTGAGCGAGAGGGTACCGCCGTCGGCCATGCGGAGGTAGCCCCGGCGGTCGCGCCCGGTGGCTACCGTAACGAACGGTGTGCCGCGCAGGCCTTCCAGCATCACCGTGCCGTCGCTGGCGGTGCGGGCTTTCCCAATGGATTGTAGTTGATAATCAAAGATTTCGAGGTCGAGGCCGCTCACGGGCTGGGTCGTGTGGAGGTCGGTGACGGCCACAAAAAGCGAGTTGTCGCGACCTCGCTTGGCGGTGAGACCGAGGTCGCTGACGAAGACGTTGCGCTGCGCGAAATGCTCTTGAGAGTAGTATTCTTTGGCGCAGGGGTCGCTGCGGCGGTCCCAGCGGAAGCGACCGTCGTTGTAGTCGTTGGCGGGTTCGGGTTCGCCTTCTTCCTCACCATCTTCTCCGTAGTATTCATCGCTGTAGCCGCCGTACCAGTTCTGGTTGTCGGGCCAATAAATGCCGCGATAACTGCCCATGAGACTGGTGAAGTTGCCGTTTTCATCGCGTCCGCCGAGGTATGCTAATGCTTGATCGTCGCCTTTTGCGGAGCAGCCCGTGTTGGTGTATGCCCGGCGGAAGGCGAGGCGGATTTGATAAATCGCGCCGGGGTCTTGGCGCACCATGTCTTTCAGGTCGAGGGCGTAGCGCTGCCAGTTTTTGCTGCTGGCGTTGGCGTTGAGGTCGGCGAGGTCGAGTTTTTTCTGAAAAACGATGCGCCCCACGCGCTCCAACTCTTGCTCACCTTCGATTTCGTTGACTTGCAGGTACTGTAAAATGTTGGAATTGAAGATTTTAAACACCTCCACATCCACTGCGTTGAGGCCGACGGCCTCGAACGGGAAAATGATGCCGCCGTTGGCGTTTTGCGGGATGATGGCTCCGCGACCCACGAGCCGGACGGCGGGTTTGAGGTCTTCAAAACTCAGCACGGTCGAAAATGCGTCCTTCATGGCTTGCCCGGCGGCACTCCGCACACCTGCTGCTACGGTCAGCGTGTGGTCGCCCGTGACGCGGCTGCCGGGGTAAACGCGCACAAAGTTGCCATCCACTACGAAGCGCAATTTGCCATCGTACCCTTCGATGCGGATGAGGCCCGTGAGGTCTTGGCCGGATGACACGGGGTCGCTGAAATTGACCACGACGTACTGCTCCTCCACCTGCACGGCACGGGCGGAAAGCACCCCGAACTCATCGAACGGGGCCACAAGCTGCTCGGCTGAGCCGCTGTTTTTCACCCCGATGGGGCTACCCGACCAACTGAGGTTAACCTTCGAGCGGGCGTTGCTGCGCTCCACACCTTCCACCGCCCACTCGTGGGTGCGGCCATCGGCGTTGTGGGTCCAACTGACGAGCAGTGCTTTGTTGCCTTGCTTGGCGCTCAGCATTTTCTCCACGTCGGCGGTGCCCACCGCTTCGTTCACCCGGATGCGGCCCAGCACGCGCTGCTGGCGCAGGTCGTTGGGGTCGGCAGCGATGCCATCGGTAACGACTTCGTAGGCCAATGCCCGCACATGAAATTGAAAATCAAAGACTTTGGCAATGACCGGCGCGTCGGCGTAGATGCGCCGGAGGTGCACAGTGCCGGTGTACCGTTTGCCGAAGGGCAGCGGCTCGCTGGGTTTGAGGAGGATGGTACGGTCATCTTCCCAGACGGCTTGGCCGGGTATGGCGGGCGAGAGATCAAACACGCCCGATGCAACGGGCTGGCCGATTTGCGCAGCGCCAACGGCGGCGTTCACGAAGCGCACCCGAACAGCATCCTCACTGCCGATGGCACCGCTCGTGTAGGCGTAAACGTACTGGCTGACGGCCTGGTAGTAGGCTTCGGTTTTGGCAGGTTTTTGATTAAAAAAGTAGAGCGTGGCGGCGGTGGCAGCGAGTGCAACGGCGGCGAGCAGGGTGTAGATGGTTTGCTTTCGCATCGATGTGGGAATGGTTGACCCGCCTTCGCCCCCTCCTCCGTCAAAATTTTGGCGGGTAAAAAGGCTACGGCGGGTAAAGTGGTGAATGTTAGGATCAGCGCAGATCGGAGCAGATTTGCGGGGATAAATGTAGCGGCAAACGCGGTCGCTGGTGCAAGGGTGCAGTAGGAAAATATTAAGATTAGGAGGTTAATATGTCAGCATTCGCTCCAAGAATGTAACTATTTAACACCTTGCTTAACTCCGCAGGATGGGAGAACGGATGAAACGGATCGAACGGATTTCAGCGGATTGCCCTGTTTTT
>JAYSUY010000138.1:0-6208 GCA_043718855.1 Saprospiraceae bacterium
AACTTCGGGCTACGCCCTCAGATGCTTCGCTACGCTCTGCATGACACACTGCTCTTGGGTTTTTGGGGCCGGGGGTGGGGTTGAACGAAGAGGTTGAGAATACCCCACGGCTACTCCACCCTCAAATTATCCTTAAAAAACCCCTCCAACTTTTCGAACAGGTGTACCCGGTCGCGGCCTTGCACATTGTGCGGATGTTCCGGGTAAGCGAAGTAGTCAATCTGCTTGCCCTTGCGGACGCACTCGCGGATGTAGCGCAGCGAGTGTTGCCACAGCACCACGTCGTCGGAAGTGCCGTGGATCATCAGCAGTCGCCCTGTCAGGTTGTCGATGTGAGCGAACAGGCTGTTTTTGGCGTAGCCGTCCGGGTTTTCCTGCGGCGTGTCCATGTACCGCTCGGTGTACATGATTTCGTACATCCGCCAATCAATCACCGGGCCGCCTGCCACGCCGCACTTGAAGGCCCCCTTCGCTTCCGGGCGCGTCATCAGCGAAGTCGCCATGAAACCGCCGTAACTCCAGCCGTACACCCCGATGCGGGCCGGGTCAATGAAAGTCTGTGCCCGCAAGTAGTTCAGCCCAGCCAGTTGGTCTTCGATTTCGGGAGTACCACACTGGCGGTGTATCGCGCTCTCGAAAGCATGGCCCCGGTTGGCCGAGCCGCGTCCATCTACCGTGAACACGACGTATCCCTCCTGCGCCATGCGGTGCATCCACAGTTCGCCGGCACCGAGCCAAGTGTTGGTCACCAGCTGCGCGTGCGGCCCGCCGTACACGTACACGATGGCCGGATACTGCTTTTTTGAGTCAAAATTGGGGGGCAAAATCATGCGCGAATTCAACACTGGGCCGCCCGGTGAGGTGACAGTGGAAAGCCGCGTGAGGCCCAACGCGTAGCCGTCAAGCGGGTTTTTGGCACCAAACACAATCTGGCGGGCTGAAGTGTTGCCCACCGGCTGCACGTACACGAAGCGCGGGGTGGCGATGTTGGAAAATACATCCAGCGACCACTCGCCAGTGCTGTTGATGAGGCCGTTGTGGGTGCCTTCTTCATCGTTTAGGCGAGTGGTCGTGCCGGTTTTTAGGTTGGTGGCATAGACGTAGCGGTTCATGCCCGTCTCGTCGGCAATTTGGTAAAAACAGTTTTCGCCGGAGGCGGAAAAGCCGTAGAACGCCGTCACCGGGGTCGCGCCTTTGCTCAGTTGGCGCAGCATTTTTCCCGACAAGTCGTAGAGGTAGAGGTGGTCGAAACCGTCGCGCTCGCTCTGCCACACGAACTGCGTGGTGCTGCCCGGCACGAACTGAGCGGCGTGTTCCGGCTCTACCCACTTGTCGTTGGTTTCTTCCAAAATCGTTTTCACGAAAGCCCCCGTCGCAGCGTCGAACTGCTTGAGCCACACATGGTTTTGCTCGCGGTTCACCACCGCCACGAGGATGAATTTGTCTTCAGGAGTCCAAGCCACGTTGGTCAGGTACTGCTCCTCAGGCTCGCCCGTGTTGAGGTAAATGGTGCGGGCCGTCTGGGTATCGAACACGCCGATGGTGACGTGGTGGCTTTTGGCCCCGGCGAAGGGGTAGCGCACCATCCGCGCCTGAGCGGGCATGGAATCCAGCACATACACCGGGTACTCGGTCACCATGCGCTCGTCCATGCGGTAGAAGGCCAGCGAGCGGCCCGACGGACTCCAAAACGTGCCCTTCGTGATGCCGAACTCGTCGCGGTGTACGCTCTTGCCGTACACGATGCCGTCCTCCTCACTGATGCCCACGCCCAAATCTTTTTCGCCCACACTGACGTACAGGCTTCGGCCTATTGTGTAAGCGGCGTGGTAGGTTTTGGTCTGAATATCAAGGTTTTCGGCTTCGGCTGGGTAGCGATTTTTGCGGAGCAAGCCCTCGGTAGGCGAGTAGGTGTAGATGCTGTTTTCGTGGGTGAACCAAATGCCGCTGCTCTCCGCCCACTTGGTAGCAGGCATTCCACTGAGCGGTTTTGCGCCCTTCGCTTCGAGTGCTTCGTTGATCTTGGGCAGCCAGTCGAGCGTGTCCACCGCGAGGTCGGGGGCGTTCACCCGCACGAATTTGTTCTGCACCACATGGGTGAACTGCGCCGTGCCAGGTACCCACTGCAACTGCCGCAGGTTGGTTGGCGCGAGTGCCGAGCGACCTTTCAGGATGGCATCAGACATGGTGAGGGTCTGGCTTTGGGCGGAAAGCAGGAGTGGGAGAATGAGGAACAAGACAGCCGAAACGCTGCGCCGAGGGTCGGGTGTTGCAAAAATCATGGTGAGGGTGCCGGTTGAGAAGGCGGGCAAAAGTAAGATTTCTGCCCTTTTTGGCTGCTCTGTCCTAACAGAAGTGAAAGATGGACTGATCAAATTTTTAACCCCCGACCAGACCCTAAAATCCAGTCGGGGGCTATTTTTCCTACCCTGTGCTACCTTCACTCCATCACCACCATCTTCCGCACTGCATGATCCGTCGCCGTACTCAACTCGTAGTACAGCAGTCCAGTAGCTGGCAGTTGACTCCGCTCCAAGATCACCGCGTTGTAGCCCTGAGGGAACTCGCCCCGCTGCGAGAACACCTGCTGCCCGCTCTCCGTGAAAATGCACAGCGTAGCCTGCGTGCTTTCCGGCATGTGGTTTTATTCAGGACTCAAAGCCAAAAGCAATCGCTTGTCGCCTTGTCTTATCTCGAATACATCACTTTCAAGAAACCCATCTGGTATGAAAAAGGTGTGTGTTATCGCTGTGGCGTTCGGTAGCAGCACTTTCTTTTGTGGAACAAGGGCGATGGATTCTGGGCCTTTGTGCAGCAAAAGCGCGACATCTGCGCCGTTCACGAGCAGCGTAGATGTACCAGTATTCTGCAAATCCACTTCGATAGAAGTGGCAGTCAGTCTCACCTGAATTCGGAGCGATTGCCAATCTTTCGTTTGTCCAGCCGCTGCCCATTCAATAATCTGGCTCTCTTCGCCTAGCAGCCGCTTGACCAGTTCATCCACATTCGAGTAGGGGTTGGTCAAGTACGGGCGGGCTGCGTCGGGGGAGACTGCAAATCGGAGCCACGCGGCATTTTCATAGGCTCTATGGCGGAAAGCGGGCGATGCCAAATTGGCCAGCAGTTCTTGAAACTCCGTGCTGCGGCTTTTGGTGGAGCACGGTATGTATTGGCGGACACGCATATAGCCGGACACGCAGCGATTGCCCCTACAGTCGTCCGCGTGAGTGTCCGTACCGCACCCCAGATGACGGCCATCTTGCTTGCACTCTGATTTGACGAAGGCCATAGCATTCTGCTCGAAGTGCAGCAAAACCCATTGCTCGAAGGCGATGCTGGAAAAGGCAATTCGGACGGGTTTGCCCTCAATGGTTTTAGCGGCAAGGGCGAAAGCCTGCTCATGTGCAGGGTGTCCATTTCTATCAAAAACCGCCCAGACCTCCTCAAAAACGTCGTCTTTCAAGCCACCTCTCGCTTCTTTGACATAATTGACGGGTGTTTGTCGCCATGCATATCGCTGCTCTATCTCATCTGCTTCGTCGGGTATTTCAATGGGCCTCAACTGCCGCTTGGGGCGTAGCGACTTGTGCGGCGGCGGCGGTATGGCATCGCGCTCTTCCTGCTCTTCGCTGCGCGGTTTGGGTCGAATCTCTATCACTTCCCAAACAGCCGCTGCTAATGCCATCTTCCGCAGCAGCGCGAAATACTCCGGCTCGGTCACTTCGCCCTCGCAGACGATGAGCATGTTTTTGTGGAACGACCGAGCGGCTCTACTCATGGCTGAAAATGGATTCTACGTCCTCAATCTTGGGCAAGCCGCCAAACTTGCCAGCCATGTACCATTTGTCGAACGGCACATCTTCGCGGACACCATCAAAGTCTTGGGCAGAAAACAACTCCGTCTCGCCGAACTGATTTTTCTCGGCAAACCAAATCTGGTCGGTTCTGAACAGGTCGCGGTCGAGCAGCGTGACTTCGTGCGTGGCAAAAATCAACTGCGCGTTGTGGGGGTTGGCGCGTGGGTTGGAGAAGAGTTGCACTAAAAATTTCACCAATTTCGGGTGGAGGCTGTTGTCCAATTCGTCAAAAACCAAGATACCGCCCCGCTCTAATGTTTCTAAAATCAGCCCGCCGCGCCAGAAAAGGGCTTTGGTGCCCTCTGATTCTTGGTCAAAGTCCAGTTTTTCAAGTCCCATTTCTATCCCTTGGTCATACCGCTTGTGCATCCCATAAATTTGGGTAGTCTTTACAGTTTCCATAGCCCGTTCTACCAATTCGCCATTCTTTCCCACGAATTGCCGCATCACTGATTTTTCTTCGGGAACTACATCAAGGCGGGAAATTTTTGTGTCCGCCACCCCAATCAATTTCTCCAAACGCTTGAAAAGCAATTCTTTATCGGGCTGTAAAATCTGCTGTGAAGTTCTGCGTACCTGCATATTGCTTGAAGGTCCGCCTATTGCATTGTTGATTCCAATAGAAGTAAAGTAGACATACAGTTTAGTCAGCAAATCGTGCGGCGTATCCGTCCCAAATTTGTTCAGGCCCAACTGGTTGTTGAACACCTCGAACTCCTTGTTACCGAAATCCTTGCCCAGCCTGATTTTGTGCAGCAACTCGCTCGGCCCGCCCGACCGCGTGAAAACTCGGTTGGTTTGGCCCTTCGGGAAGTGCACCAATTCCTCTTGTACGATGTGCGACTGGTTGAAAGCCACTCCGTACTTGTACTTCACCCCTTCGAATATGAAGACCATCTCAAAAGCAGTGGACTGAGTAGCCGTTTCTTTTGAAAAAAGGAATGGGTCGTAACCTCTGATCGGCCGACCGGCCCCCGCAATGCGGCGGCTTATCAGTTGGATAAAACTGCCGAGCGCTTTGATGAGGTTGCTTTTGCCAGAGGCATTGGCACCGTATAGCATAGCCGTTTTAAGCAGCCGCACGGAATCACCGTTGGGCAGGCCGACTTCAAAGACATTGTCCCCCTTTGTTTTGGAAGACTCTGCCACCATCGAAAAAGTCTGGCGACTCTTGATGGAGCGATAGTTTTCGACTGTAAATTCAAGTATCATTTTCCAATAGTGTCTATTTTCGTAAATAATTCACAAAAATAGACACTATTTGGATTGGCGAGTGTGTCTTGGGAGATATTTTTTTTGGTGAAAAAATGGGCTTGCCGGAAACGGACAACTGCTTGGTGTCAATCGAATCAATCGAAATCACTCCATCACCACCATCTTCCGCACCGCATGATCCGTCGCCGTACTCAACTCGTAGTACAGCAGCCCCGTAGCAGGCAGTTGGCTCCGCTCCAAGATCACCGCGTTGTAGCCCTGCGGGAACTCGCCCCGCTGTGAGAACACCTGCTGCCCGCTCTCTGTGTAAATGCACAGCGTAGCCTGCGTGCTCTCCGGCAGGTGGAAGCCGATGGTGGTTTTTGTGTTGAATGGGTTGGGCTGGTTTTGGTACAACTCGAAGCCGACACCAACGGTAGTCATCCCCGCAGGAGACCTAAACCGTAGCGCAACTTCCTGTCGTTCGTTGCTTGTTGTGTAAGCCTCGGCAATGGTCACTTCACTCGATACACCCAGCATTTGGCTTAGTTTTCCTGCTTTTAATGCTTTGAAACGCACCGTGAACGAGCCATCTGCCAGCCCCGACGAGCCGCCCACCGACACCGTGAGCGCATGGGTCCGTAGGCCGAAGTTGCTTTCGTTGATCTCGCCCTGCGGCACGATTTCTTCCACCGAAAGTCCGTTGAGCGCGAGCGTCATCTGGTAGCCTTGCGCGGACGAAGCGGCTTGGAACGTCACCTCTGCTGTTTCTCCAGCAGCCAAGTTGCGGTCTTCTGTTTCAAACCAGAGCGTACTGCTCGCCCCTCGGTCTTCGCTGCTCGTCAAATTGGGTGTAGCCGAGAGATTCACGTCACCCACTTTGATGGAGATGAAATTGGCCGGGAACGCGCTCTCCGTCATGCTTTTTTGCTCCGGGAAAACGGACTTGAACGGATTGAGGATGTCTGGGAACACGAAGGTTTTGTCCAAGAAACGCCACGAGGTATTGTTCGGCAACTCCGTGTAAATGCCCAGAATCAGTTTGCGCAACTCCACGATGTCGAATGTCGTGATCGAGCCAGAGCGGTTAGCATCTGCTCGATCATCTTGTAGGGGCTATTGAGCGGCTCTAGACCGAGTATATGCTTGGAAATCAG
>JAYSUY010000139.1:0-6191 GCA_043718855.1 Saprospiraceae bacterium
GGCCAACGCCGTGCAGCCGCCGGTTGCCATCCTTTACACTACTTGCAACGACTTCGTGGAGGAGAGCGTGCGCTCCTGTGTGCAGCAGGAATACCCGGACTACACGGTGTACATCCTAGACGACTCTTCGCAGCAGTCCTTCAAAGACCGCGTGGACGCTTTCGCTGCACAATACCCTGACTTGGTGAAAGTTGTGCGCCGCCCCGACCGCAAGGCGTTCAAGGCTGGCAACATGAATCACGGCCTTGCCCACTTCGCCCACGAGCCGTACTTCGCCATCGCGGATGCCGACGAAATCCTGCCGACTGACTTTTTGTCCAAAACGGTGGCCGTGCTCGAAAACGACCTCACCTGCGGCTTTGTGCAGGCCAACCACCGCGCCAACCCCGACGCGCCCAGCCAACTGGCCCGCGACCTTGGCACTGGCATCGACATCCACTGGAAATGGTACCAGCCGCTGCGTAACGACTTCGGGTTTGTCATGTTCCTCGGTCACGGTGCCCTGCTGCGCCGCGAGGTGTGGGAAAAAATCGGCGGCTTCCCCGACATCGTGAGCGAGGACTTGGGCTTTGCCATCCATGCCCGCGAACTGGGCTACCGGGGCCGTTTCCTGGAAAGCGTGGTGTGTTACGAAGACTTCCCAGACTCGGTCCGCGCCTTCCGCATCCGCCACATGAAGTGGACGCGCGGCACCTCCGAGTTTTTGAAGAAAAAAATGGGCTGGCTCATTCGCGCCAAAAATATCTCGTGGACGGAGAAACTCGACATCCTGTTCCCGACACTCAACCTGCCGCTCACGCTGGTGTATTTTCTGTTCATGCTGAACGCTAACTTGGCTTTGCCCTACTTTTTCGGTGCTCACCAAGACATTACTTTTGTACTCGGCGGCGGCGAGCTGCGGCTGCCCATCATTGCGCTCGATCCACGCTTTCAGGTCATCTACGGCTGGGATTTTTTCCTCATCACGCTGCTCACGTTTTTTGCTCCGGTACTCTCGTTCATCGTCGCGCTGGCGGCGCAGCCGCTGCGCCTGTTCAAGTTTTTGAGCCACAGCACCGCGCTCTACGCCGCACTCACACCGCTTTCTAGCATGGGCGTGCTGGCCTACTTCGTGTCTGGCAAGGCTTTCTTCCTCGTCACCGGCGACCAAAACCAGACGGAGCATACCGACAAAGCAAAATCAACGAGTTGGGTGGGCGGCTTGCGCGCCGGCTGGCAGGCGTTTTTGGCAAAAAGCCACCCCGACACACGTCTCGTGCAAGGGGTCGAGATATTCATCGGGCTGGGCTTTTTGGTGGCCTCGCTGGTGATGTTCCAGATATCGTTCATGGGCCTCTGCCTCGCCTTCCTGCTGCTGCCGCTCATGCACCATTTGAAGTGGGAAAACCGACTCGTGCGCGGTCTGGTGTATGTGCCCTTCGCGCTCATCCTGTTGGGCGTGTTCCTGTCGGGAGCCAGCGTGTTCGGGATGAACGCGGTGTTTTTTGGGTATGGGTTTCACTTTTGATCGCCTTTTTTGATGAAAAAACACACACTACTACTTGCCCTTTTATCCTGCGTCCTGAGCATCGGGCGCACCCAAACCGCCCTCCCTTCGGGCTTTGCCCAAACCCTCGTGGCCGAGGGCCTCAACCCAACTTGTATGGCCCTCGCGCCCGATGGGCGCATCTTTTTGGCACAAAAAGACGGGCGGGTAATGATTTACCATACCCTTGAAAATCAACTTCATGCGCAGCCCTTTGTCACCCTCAGCACCGATGCGTTCAACGAGCGCGGGCTGAACGGCATCGCCCTGCACCCCGATTTTGAGATGCAACCCTGGGTCTATCTCTACTACACCCTGCCCGGCGAGCAGCGCAACCGCATCAGCCGAGTACGGGCCAACGGCGACTTCGCCGTACCCGGCAGCGAGCAGGTGCTGCTTGACCTCGATCCACTCAGCGGAAGCATTCACAACGCGGGCGCGATGGTGTTCGGTGCCGACGGCAAACTCTACATCGGCACGGGCGATGCGGCCAAATCGGCCAATGCCCAGAGCCTCGCCACCAACCTCGGCAAAATCCTGCGGATCAATCCTGATGGGTCCATCCCGCCCGGCAACCCATTTTACAACCAACTCACGGGCGACAACCGCGCGATCTATGCCTACGGGGTGCGCAATCCCTTCTCCATGAGCAGCGACTCTCTTTCGGGAAAAATCTACTTCTGCGACGTGGGCGCCGAGGCCTGGGAAGAAGTCAACGAACTGCGGCCCGGTGCCAACTACGGCTGGAAAACCTACCAGGGGCCTTCGGGCGACCCTGCTTTCCAAGACCCACTCTACGCCTACCAGCACACCGAGGGCTGCGCCATTGTCGGCGCGGCCTTCGCCTTTCGGGGCAACCCGCTCGTGCCAGCCAAGTTTCAGGGAAAATTCCTCTTCGCCGACTACTGCCGGGGCTGGATACGCGCCCTTGACCCCGCCACCGGGATGCTCGCCGACAGTTTCGCCTCTGGCATCGACCGCCCCGTGAGCCTGCTCGCCACGCCTGCGGGCGAACTCTGGTACCTCGCCCGGGCAGGGCTGGGCGGCGGCTCCACCATCGACAACACGGCCAGCACCGAAGGTACCCTCTGGCGGGTGCATTGGGCGGGCGAAGGTGCGCCCCGATTTGCCGCTCAGCCCAAGCCCGTGCTGGTGGCCGAGGGCGAGTCGGCAGTGTTCCGGGCGCAGGCGTTTGGCGGCCAGCCCATCCAGTACCAGTGGTTCCTGAACGGCGACACGATACCCGGCGCGGATTCTACAGCATTGATTTTGAACAACTTGACTTTGGCCGACAGTGGCTCGGTAGTGCATTGCACAGCCGCCAACGCGGTGGGCGCGGACACCAGCCAGACTGCGCTGCTCGGCGTTTCGAGCAACAGGCGGCCCCTGCCGGAAATCCTTTTTCCCCTCGAAAACGCACTGTACCGAGGCGGCGACACGCTCCGTTTTGCGGGCCGCGCCGACGACCCGGAGGAGGGGCCGCTGCCCGCCGACCGTCTGACTTGGCGCATTGATTTGCACCACGCTACACACGCACACCCAGCCATGCCCACTGCTTCGGGTATTTCTGAAGGCCAGTTTGTGGTGCCGCAGGTGGGCGAGACGGCGACCAATGTTTTTTTCAGAATCTACCTCAGCGCACACGACGCGCAGGGTTTTGAAAAAACCGTACACCGCGACATTCTCCCTCAAAAAACGCAGGTCACGGTGAAGGGGCCAGCGGGCATCACGGTGAACGTGGATGGTCAAAACCACACTCTCCCGACTGTGTTGGAGAGCGTGGTCGGGCTAGCCCGGACGATACAAGCGCCTGATTTTCAGCGCATCGGCGATGCTATCTACCTGTTCAGTTACTGGTCGGGCGGCAGTGTTGATCCGCTCATTTCGTTCGTCGCGCCTGACACTGCGCTGGCACTGGAGGCTTTTTTCAACACCAGCCTGCTGGGCAGCGGCACAGGCTTGCTGGGGCAATATTTCATTGATCCGCAGGGCGACTTGGACGAGCCGCCCACCCTGACGCGTACTGACACGACGGTCAATTTCGTGTGGAACAACGGCTCGCCCGATACGCTGCTGCCCGCCGATTACTTCACGGTGCGCTGGACGGGCTTCGTGCAGCCGCTTTTTCCCGAAACCTACATGTTCAGCGTGTCAAGCGATGACGGCTGCCGCCTGTGGCTGGGCGATTCGCTGCTGATAGACAAGTGGGTGCCGCAATCCACGACGCAATACTCGGCTGCGGTGTCGCTGAAAGCGGGGCAGAAGTACCGTATCCGACTGGAGTACTTGGAGGTGGGCGGCGGTGCCAATGTGCAGATGTTGTGGAGCAGCCCGCACCAGACCCGCGAGGTGGTGCCGAAGCGGCAACTCTACGCGCCGCCCTACGCTCGCCCGGCCACGCTGCGCGGCAATCTGGGGCTGGACGCGGACAACGACGGCGCGTGGGAGGCCAATGAGCCGACTTTCGCGGGCGCGGAACTGCGCTTGTTCGATGCCGCCGCCGATACGCTGCTGGCGGTCACGAAGTCGCTGGCAGGTGGCCGCTACGCTTTCAGCGACCTGCCGAAGGGGCGTTTTTACCTGAAAATAAAGTTGCCGCCCACCGCCGACGTGTTCCTGCCGGTGCAAAACGTGGACGCGGACGGGCGCACGCCAGTGCAGGAACTGGCGGAGGGCGAACTCCGCATCCTGAACTCGGCCTGGACTGTGACGGCCATCGCGCTGGGCGGCGACGTGTGGCTCGACGAAGACCGCGACGAGGTGAAAGACCCCGCCGAGCCGCTGCTATCGGGCATTACGGTGCTGCTGTACCGCTCGGATTCGGTGTTGCTGGGTGCCAACATGACCAATGAACAGGGCCGCTACGGGTTTTCGCTGCTGTCGCCGGGCCGCTACTTCATGGTGTTTTTGCACCAGTTGCTGCCCGTGCCGCTCGTGCCGGGCTTCGGGCTAAATGCGCAAGGGCAGACGCTTGCGTTCGACATCGTGCAGGGCCAGTACTTGGTGCAGGATGTGGCGTTTCTGCCGCCGCCTGTTTCCGCCGTAGGCGAAACTACTGGCAGTCAGGGCTTTGAGTTTGAAGTTTACCCCAACCCGGCAGGAGATGCGGTGTGGGTGGAGAGCAGCGGGGTGGGTTCGATGGTTCGCCGAATCAGCATCGCGGATGCGACGGGCCGACAGCAGGTGGTGCGGGACTGGGACTTTGCAGCTACGCGCATCCAATTGGATTTGGGCGGCCTACCCGCTGGGCTGTACTTTTTGGTGTTGGAAAATGAGCGCGGCGAGCGGGCGGTGCGGCGCTTGGTGCGAAATTAAATTCTTGAAAAATGCGACATCATTCTAACCACTTATTGGATAAATTTGTGCCATCGCGAAAGCGAAAATGCCAAAAGCGATGCTGCCCACCAGCAAGCCGAGCGCCATCGGTCGGTCGTCGCTGGTTTTGATCATAAATGCCCCTCCAACGATACCACCGATGGCGAGCAAATGCCAAGGAATGATGTATTGCAAGACACAAAAAACGGCGAAAGTGCCAACGGTACGGAGTAGGGTAGGGAAGAAGGACTGCATGAGCAATGATGCTGTTGGGAATGATGAACGATGAATGTACGCCCTCCTTCGCTTACGCTCCGGCGGGTAAAAATGACGATCAGTGACGAAATGACCTGAATGACGACAGCAGCAGCCACCCGGCGATGAAGCACAGCCCGCCCAGCGGAGTCACTGGCCCGGCCCAAGCCACCGAGAACGGCAGTACATCGCGGCAGGCCAATAGGTAAAGCGAGCCAGAAAAGCCTGCGATACCAGCGACAAACAGCCAGCCCGCCCAGCGCAATCGCTGGTTGTCGGGCTGCTGGGTCAGCAGGAGGCCCACTGCCAGAAGCGCCAGCACATGGACAAACTGGTACTGCACCCCTTTTTCAAAAATACGGAGTTGATACTCACTCAGCGGCGGCTGAGCATTGCGCAGGCCGTGCGCGCCGAAGGCGCCGATGGCGACACCGATGGCCCCAAGCAGGGCGGCAAGACGAATGAACGATGTGGATTGCATGGCGGCAAAAGTCGGCATACTGCGCCGGATTTTTTGCAGTTCTTTTGTCATCAAACATTGCACTCGTCGCCCTGCCCATGACATTCAAAAATATCCGACTCGCCGCCCTCCTCGCCGCTGTCGTTGCGCTTTCTATCGCGTTGCACTCTATTTTTTTTAAACCTTCAAACCCCTGTGATGCCATCCCCACTGAAACAGCCATTGTGTTGGATTTCAATCCGATAGGTAAAGATGCCCAGCCGAGGATACCGTCCATTCCGAATTACGGGCTGGGGTTTTTTGTAGAAAAATCGGATGCCGAACACATCCAGTTTCAAGTACACCAGGCGCGTCAATTTCTGCAGTACGACGGCTCGCTCAACCATGCTTTCAAGATTTGTCGTCTGCTGGCGGCTCACCCGCTACGAGGCGATTATGGCAGCCAATTGCTGTTCGTGCTGGATTTGCGGGCCACTTCCGCTCACCTGCGAAACGCAATGGCGCGGTTGAAGGACAGGGCGAACTTCGACCCGGCTTCGCGCTACTTCATGGAAGGTGTCGAAGTCTCGTCTCGACAATTTCGGAGCGATACCCTGTGGACTTTTGCCAAACCCAGCGGCATCACCCTCGTGTTTG
>JAYSUY010000140.1:0-2265 GCA_043718855.1 Saprospiraceae bacterium
GGCCCCAGAACTTATTTTTGATAGGGTTGCGGTTGAACCCAACTCTATCAAAAAGGCCCAAAGCGCAGAAAAGAATTGAAAAGCGTAGAAAATTCTTCATGAACCATTGACCTGAATCCATAGGCTGTGCGCGAGCGGGGGCAGCCTTGTTGCGGAGGCAAACCTGTACCTTCGCCTCAGCAATTTCCATAAATTATGTTTCCAAAATACGACGTGATAGTAGTCGGTGCGGGCCACGCGGGTTGCGAGGCTGCCGTCGCTGCTGCCAACTTGGGCTGCAAAGTCCTGCTGGCCACCATGAACATGCAGACCATCGGGCAGATGAGTTGCAACCCCGCGATGGGCGGCGTAGCCAAGGGCCAAATCGTGCGCGAAGTAGATGCACTGGGCGGCTACTCCGGCATCGTGACCGACCATACCGCCGTGCAGTTTCGGATGCTCAACCGCTCCAAAGGCCCCGCCATGTGGAGCCCGCGAGCGCAGAGCGACCGGATGCAGTTTGCTGCCAAATGGCGGCAAATGCTCGAAAGCCACTCCAATATTGATTTCTGGCAAGAGATGGTGGGTGGGCTGCTCGTGAAGGACGGGCGGGCTTGTGGTGTACGCACCAGCATGGGTATAGAGATTGAAAGTCAATCAGTTGTGCTCACCAACGGCACCTTCCTCAACGGCATCATCCACATTGGGGAGAAGCAGTTTGGCGGCGGCAGGGCGGGCGAGAGCGCGGCGCGGGGCATCACGGAGCAGCTGGTGGCACTGGGCTTCGAGGCCGGACGCATGAAGACTGGTACGCCGCCGCGCTTGGATGGCCGCTCGCTGGATTATTCCAAAATGGAAATCCAAGACGGCGACACGCCGCCCGGCAAATTCTCGTACACCGACACCCCCGCGCTGCAAAACCAACTGTGCTGCTGGAGCACTTACACCAACCAGCAGGTACACGACACGCTGCGAACGGGCTTCGATAAGTCGCCGATGTTCAATGGGCGCATCCAGAGCGTGGGGCCGCGCTACTGCCCCAGCATTGAGGACAAGATCGACCGCTTCAGCGACAAGGATCGCCACCAACTTTTCATCGAGCCGGAAGGCCGCGACACGGTGGAAATTTACATCAACGGCTTCTCCTCATCTCTGCCCGAAGATGTTCAGTACAAGGCACTTAAGTTGATTCCGGGCCTGGAGAATGTGAAAATGTTTCGCCCCGGCTACGCCATTGAGTATGACTACTTCCCGCCCACCCAGTTGCAGACCACGCTGGAAACCAACTTGGTGAAAAATCTCTTTTTTGCAGGCCAGATCAACGGTACTACGGGCTACGAAGAGGCTGCTTGTCAGGGCCTTATGGCTGGTATGAACGCCGCTTTGGCGGTAAAAAACGAAGCCCCGCTCGTGCTGAAACGCTCCGAAGCCTACATCGGGGTGCTGATAGATGACCTCGTGAACAAGGGCACCGAGGAGCCGTACCGGATGTTCACCAGCCGTGCGGAGTACCGCATTTTGCTCCGTCAGGACAACGCCGACCTGCGCCTCACGCCCATCGCGCACCGCCTCGGCGTACACGGCACCGACCTACGCATGGACCGGGTGCGGGCCAAAAATCAGGCTGCCGCCGAAATTGACACGTTCTTCCGCAACGCCAGCGTCAGTCCCGACGAGGTGAACGGGTACCTGCAATCCGTTGATTCTTCGCTGATTGCCCAAAAATCGAAACTCCACAACATCCTGCTGCGCCCACAGGCCAACATCCCCAGCATGGCCGCCGCGCTTCCCGAACTGGCCCGCTTCCTCGCGCCCTACGAGCAGGAATTCACAGAGTTGGCCGAAATCAACATGAAGTACGACGGCTACATCAAGAAGGAGGAGGAGATGGTGGACCGCATGATCCGGCTGGAAGATTTGCACCTCCACCCGGATTTCGACTACGCCGGGGTGAAGGGCCTGAGTACGGAGGGCCGCCAAAAACTGACTCGCACAAAGCCGCGCACCATCGGACAGGCCAGCCGCATTTCGGGGGTGAACCCCTCGGATGTGAGCGTGCTGCTGGTGTATTTGGGGCGTTGAGTTTTATCCTCAAAAAATGGGCTTCGCCCACATCCAGCGAAACCCATTGGAAATGTGGAGGTCTACGGAGTTTCTTAAAAGAAATTTCGCAGGCCATTTGGATGAGATCAACGGCAATTATTCACCTGCTTCCAGTTTAAACGCATCGTAAAAACTTAGCCGCTCGACCCACCGCGACAACAATGGGACACGGATTGGACAGAT
>JAYSUY010000015.1:0-6860 GCA_043718855.1 Saprospiraceae bacterium
CGGTGGTGGCGCGATATGCCAACCGGGTGGTAGGAATGATTTTTTTGGGTCTGGGGCTATGGGCTTTGTGGGGGCAGTTGGGGGGGTGACTGGAGCAACAGCGTAAAGTAAAAGTGAATCTATAGTTAACCTAAATCATTGTTTTTCAGGAAGATTTAATGAAGGATTAAACGCCTCGCACGGCAGAGGAATACCTGATTCCCGGAAGTTTGTGGTGCCAACGAAGGCATTATCTTTCACCTACAAATTTTTTCTGAACAATGATCAAGCAAGTGACCGATGCGCTGCGCGAGCAGCACGACATGACCGAAGACAAGGCCCGTGAAGTATTCGAGACAGTGCTCGAAGCCATCGAAGCAGGCCTTTTTGACGACGGTGAAATCCGCCTGCGCGGCTTTGGCCGTTTCCACATTGTGAACCGTGCAGAGCGGAAAGGCCGCAACTTCAAAACGGGCGAGACCATCGTCATCCCACCGTACCGGGAAATCGAATTTGAAGCTTACGAAGAGCTGCAAGACCGTCTGAATGAAGAGGTGGAAGATTAAGTAAACCGGGACATGCCAACGTCGTATCAATCCGCCGTTGCCGAACCTTCGGCAACGGCGGATTTTTTTAGTTCAAATGCACCGACATCTCCTCGGTGTCGCGGATTTTTACCTCAATATTTTCCAGCAGTGTAGTCGCCAGCGAAAGGCCAACATAGTCGGCTTTGATGGGGAAAGATTTATGCTTACGGTCCACCAGCACGGCCACTTCCACCCGCTTCGGCACTACTTTCAGCAGGGGCTGTACGGCGTAAAAAATGGTGCGCCCGGTATTGGCCACATCGTCTACGAGGATGATGTTTTTGTTGCGCAAAGATTCTGCTGGCATCTCGATGTAGGGGTCGTACTCCACGGGGTTGGCGGGGTTGAGACCGATGCGGGTGAGCGTGATCTCGACATCCAGTGGGGCGATCGGGAGCAGTTCGGCCAGCAGGAGTTGGGCGAAACCGAGGCCGTTGTTGTTCAGCCCAGCGAGGATAATTTCCGGCTCGCCGTAGTTGCGCTCCAAAATTTCGATGGCGATGCGGCGTATTTTTTGGCGGATCTGGCGGTCGGTGAGGATTTGCATGGTTGTGATTGGTAGACTAGTGACTGGTTTATTGGTAACTGGTTTATTGGTGGATTGGTGAATTGGGAGGTAAGGAACGGCACCTTCGTTTTTTGCCAACGGCTAAAAGCCAACAGTCAACAGCGGCAAAAGTCCGGCGTATTCGGCTCATCTCAAGGGAAAATTTTAAGCCGATTCTAACTTTTTGCGAAGTACCTTTTATTACACCTTTGTTCCTTTTTACATTTTCACATAGGGCAAAACATGAATAAAACACTACCTCGCTTTTTTTTGACGGCTGCTTTGCTAGCCTTTTTCTCCCTTTCCTTGGCCTCGGCCCAGCAATCGGTAGCACGCCGTTGGAATGAGTTGTGCCTTCAAGCCATCCGCATAGACTTTGCTCGTCCGCCAGTGCAAGCCCGCAACTTGTTTCACCTCTCGGTGGTGATGTACGATGCGTGGGCGGCCTACGACACGGTGGCGCAGCCTTTTTTTCTGGGAAAAACCTGGGGTACCACCACCAATACCTTCGCGGGTGTGCCCAAGCCTGCCGATGTGGAGGCCGCACGGCGCGAAGCGATCAGTTACGCCGCCTACCGCCTTCTGAGAGAGCGGTTTAGGTTTTCGCCCGGGGCGGTGTCCGCGCTGGCTTCGTTCGATGCCTACATGGTGGAGTTGGGATACAGCACCAGCCAGATTTCCATGAACTACGCTTCTGGCATGCCTTCCGCACTGGGCAATTACATCGCATCATCCACACTGAACTTTGGCGTGAACGACGGCTCCAACGAGGTAGGCAACTACCTTCCCACCCACTACCTGCCAGTGAACCCGCCGATGAACCCTGCTCTGGTCGGCAACCCCACGATACTCGACCCCAACCGTTGGCAACCGCTCAACATCGCTACCGCCGTCGATCAAAACGGCAACCCGATACCGTCCATTCAGCGTTTTCAAAGCCCGGAGTGGGGGCGTGTCGCCCCCTTTGCCATGACCAATGCGAACTGCGATACTTTTTACCGCAACAATATACCTTACAACGTTTACCACAACCCCGGCGCGCCGCCCCAACTCGACACGACTGCCAACGGCGACCCTTCGGCGGAGTACAAGTGGAACTACGCACTGCCCTCCGTCTGGTCGGCCCACCTCGACCCTACGGATGGGGTGATGTGGGACATCTCGCCCGCCTCCATCGGCAACAACCAGACAGCACTCCCTAAGACTTTGGCCGAATACGAGAGTTTTTACAAACTTTTTGACGGCGGCGCAGCCGGCAACGGTAGGCCGCTCAACCCCAGTACAGGTCTGCCCTACGCCCCGCAAGTGGTGCCGCGCGGCGACTACACGCGGGTGCTGGCGCAATTTTGGGCCGATGGCCCAAACTCCGAGACCCCTCCGGGGCACTGGTTCAGCATCTTCAACCATGTGATGGACCACCCCATGTTCGTCCGAAAATTTAACGGAAAAGGCGACGTGCTGCCCGCCCTCGAGTATGACGTAAAAGCCTACTTCACGCTGGGCGGCTCGCTGCACGACGCGGCCATCTCGGCTTGGGGCATCAAGGGCTGGTACGACAGCGGGCGGCCCGTCAACATACTGCGCTACATGGCCGACAAAGGCCAGAGCAGCGACCCTGCGCAGCCGCACTATCACCCCGCAGGTGTGCCGCTCATGCCCGGCTATATCGAGTTGGTGAAAGCGGGCGACCCGCTGGCTGGCAGCTCTGGCGGCCACATCAATAAGATAAAAGTGAAAGCATGGCGCGGGCCAAACGCAGTGGCCAACCCTGCTACCGACATTGCAGGCGTAGGCTGGATACTGGCCGAAAACTGGTGGCCCTACCAGCGCAAAACCTTCGTGACACCGCCCTTCGCGGGCTTCATTTCGGGCCACTCCACTTACTCCCGCTCTGCTGCCGAGGCCTTGACTTTGCTCACCGGCGATGAGTATTTCCCCGGCGGCGTGGGCGAATTTAAAATAGCAGCCAACAGCGGCTTCCTCGGTGTGGAGAAAGGCCCAAGTGTGGATGTGACCCTGCAATGGGCCACTTACCGCGACGCTTCCGACCAGACAAGTCTCTCGCGCATCTGGGGCGGCATCCACCCGCCCGTGGACGACATCCCCGGCAGGGTGGTCGGTATAAAATGCGGCACTGCTGCTTACAATTTGGCTAAAACCTTGTTTTTCAAGGACTCCGATGCGGATGGATTCGTGTCGATCGAAGATTGCGATGACTCCAATGAGACCATCTACCCCGGCGCACCTGAACTTTGCGATGGCCTCGACAACAACTGCAATGGCTTGATTGACGATGACACCCCCGTTTACACCTACTACTTCGACGCTGATGGCGACGGCTTTGCAGGCATCTCGCCCGACTCGCTCAGCACCTGCGCCGACACACCGCCTACGGGCTACGTCGCCAACCAACTCGATTGTGACGATGCTAATCCGGCCATTCACTCCAACGCGCCCGAACTCTGCGACGGCCTCGACAACGACTGCAATGGCTCGGAGGACGACGCTATCCCCGTTTACACCTACTATTTCGATGCTGATGGTGACGGCTTTGCGGGCCTCTCGCCTGACTCGCTCAGCACCTGCGCCGACACGCCACCTGCGGGCTACGTCGCCAACCAACTCGACTGCGACGATGCGAACGCGGCCATCCGCCCCAATGCGGTAGAACTCTGCGATGGCGTGGACAATGACTGCAATGGGCTGATGGACGACGGCATTCCATTTTTCATTTACTATGCTGATGTCGATGGCGACAGCTTCGGAGGTATGTTTGGCGATACACTTTTCATTTGCGCTGATGTTCCGCCCGTCGGCTTTGTCGCCAATCGCTTGGACTGTGACGATGCGAACGCGGCTATCTACCCTGATGCGCCCGAACTCTGCGATGGCCTCGACAACAACTGCAACGGCTTGATGGACGACGGCATTCCGTTTTTTACCTACTTCGCAGATGCTGATGGCGACGGTTTTGGGGGCGTGGCTGCCGACACGGTCAGCACTTGCATCGCCGTGCCGCCTACGGGCTTTGTGACCAACCGCACGGACTGCGATGATGCTGACGCTACTGCCTATCCCGGTGCTGCCGAGGTATGCGACGGGGCCGACAACGACTGCAACGGGCTGGAAGACGACGGCGTACCGTTTTTCACCTACTACTTGGACGGCGACGGCGACGGCTTCGGGGGAGATTTCGATTCGCTCTTTACTTGCCTCGTTTTGCCGCCCATGTCTCCCTACGTACCCAACCAACTCGATTGCGACGACTCGAATGCGGCCATCCACCCTAACGCACCCGAACTCTGCGACGGCCTCGACAACAACTGCAACGGCTTGATGGACGATGGCCTCCCGATTTACACCTACTTTTTTGATGCTGACAGCGATGGCTACGGGGGCATTGGCGGAGACACCATCAACACCTGCGCCACTACTCCACCTCTGGACTTCGTTACCAACCGGCTGGACTGCGATGACACCAACTCTGGCATTCGCCCTGACTTGCCAGAAATCTGTGACGACGTGGACAACAACTGCAATGGCTTGGTGGACGACGGTATCCCGTTCTACACTTACTATATCGACTGGGACAAGGACGGTTTCGGGACAGCCCTGTTTGACTCGACCTATAGTTGCCAAATCTTCCCCCCCGGCACTCCTTTGGCCACCAACAGCCTTGATTGCGACGATATCAACCCGGCCATCAACCCCAACGCGTTGGAGGTGCCAGACGGCCTAGACAACGACTGCAATGGCTTGGTAGACGACATCTCGGCGGTACACACACCCGCCCTGCCCATCAGTGCTTACCCGAACCCTGTGGAGGGCGAACTGGTGCTTCGTGCTGATATCCAGGGTCTTGTGCGAGCCGAACTGTTCGATACGGGCGGGCGTTTGCTGCGCAGCGAGGAAGTTCTGTTTGAAAATGGCCTTGCTACGGTCGACTTTACTCGCTCGTTGCCGGGCGTGTATGTGCTGAAATTGCAGGCGACACAGCGTGGGCAGACGTGGGTGTTGCGGGTAGTGAAATTGTAGAGAAACGAGAAACTATGCAGTAGAAAGCAGCGGTGGAGGTCATAACTTCGCCGCTGCTTTTTTTGTAAATATTTAGCCTCTTGCCAATTTCACAGATTTTCGCTGAGACTCTACCCATGAGCCTTTCTGCGAAAATCTGTGCGATCGGCGGGAGATAGCAAGTAAACGTCCATGCTTCAATCTCTGATTTTTCTTTTGGTCACTGGCTGCGCCAGTTGGTTTGCTTACCGGGGCTTCAGCCGGGTGTGGCGCAACATTCATCTGGGCAAAGCCGAGCCAACCACTGGCAGCACCGCTAAGCGTTGGAAAAACGTAGTGCTTGTGGCTCTCGGCCAGCAAAAAATGTTTAAAAACTGGATTCCAGCCGTGCTGCACCTGGCCCTCTATGTGGCTTTCGTGGTGACGCAGGTGGAATTGCTGGAAATCGTCGTGGACGGCATTTTTGGCACCCACCGTTTTTTCGCCCCGTACTTGGGCGGGCTGTACACCTTCGCCATCAGCAGCATCGAGGTGCTGTCGGTGTTGGCCTTCGTCGCCACCATCGCCTTCCTGCTGCGCCGCAACGTGCTGCCCATCGCCCGCTTTCGCAAACCCGAACTCAAGGGTTTCCCAATGCGCGACGCGAACCTCATCCTGCTCGGCGAAATTATCCTCATCACCGGCATTTTTTGCATGAATGGTGGAGATAAAGTGCTGCAAGCCAGAGGAGTCGAGCATTATCACCTCACCGGAAATTTTGCCGTGAGTACTTGGTTGGGGCCACTGCTGTTCGGTAGCCTGAGCGATACAGCGGTCATAGGCATCGAGCGGTTTGGCTGGTGGCTACACATCGCTACAGTGTTCGGATTTCTGTGCTACCTGCCCTACTCGAAGCACTTGCACATCATTTTGGCCTTCCCCAACACTTGGTATTCCAGCCTTGCGCCCAAAGGCCAGATGACCAATATGCCTGAAATTCAGAAGGAGGTGCGGGCTATGATGGGGCTGCCGGAGGCCCCCCCCAGCCCCCCCGGTGGGGGTGAGATCGGAAGCGCTTTGGCTTCCGTCGGCAGCAGTGAGCAGAGCAACCTCCCCCCCGACGGTTCGGCTGGTGGGGGCTTCGAGTTTGGTGCCAACGACGTGTTCTCCCTCAGTTGGAAAAACATCCTGCAAGCCTACTCCTGCACGGAGTGCGGACGCTGCACCGCCGCTTGCCCCGCCAACATCACAGGCAAAAAACTCTCGCCCCGCAAGGTGATGATGGACGTGCGCGACCGGGCGGAAGAGGTGGGCCAAGCTATAGCAAACAGCAAAGGGCAAGAGGCAAAGGGCAATTATGACGATGGGAAAAGTCTGTTCGACCGCATCACACCGGAAGAAATCCACGCCTGCACCACCTGCAACGCCTGTGTGGAAGCCTGCCCGGTGCTCATCAATCCGCTCGATATCATCCTGCAACTGCGCCGCCACGAGATACTCACCCAGAGCGCCGGGCCTGCCGAGTGGCTGCCGATGTTCAACGCGATAGAGAATGCGGGGGCGGCATGGGCGATGAGCGAGGCGAGAGAGGGGTGGCGGGAAGGATAGGCTCTAAAAATAAAAAGCCCACCCGCCTCTCGTGCGCGCCCGCCCGCGCATTATGCGCGCCCGCGCGAGCGCACTTGCGCAGGAGTGCATGCGCACGAGCACATGGGCGAAGCCCAAAAAAACAGCCGCCGTTGCGCCCACACAGG
>JAYSUY010000141.1:0-2263 GCA_043718855.1 Saprospiraceae bacterium
AGCAATCAACTCCTCTTCGCAGGAGAACACATCCATCTCATAATCTGCCCCCTCGCAGGTCAAAACGGTGTGCCAGTAGGCGTTTTCATTCGGAAAAGGGTAGGTAGGTGTTTGCGCTTGCGCAAAATGAAGGGCGGCGAGGTACAGCAAGCAGGAGGTAGCGAGTTTTTTCATCATCAGAAATTTTCACCTCAAGACACACTTCATGGGCCAGATGCTGCTGCGACAATCTTTTGCTTACGCTCCAATTTCTCCTACCTTCCAGCGACCTTCGCGCCGGATTTGCACACCCTGTAAGCCGGAATGTCATTCTGGCCTACTGCGCACAGTCACATTCCCACACCATCCAATTATCACATTCAAAAATAATGGCTGAAAAAATCATCTTCTCTATGTCGGGGGTCAGTAAGACCTTCCCGCCCCAGAAGCAAGTACTCAAGAACATCTGGTTGTCGTTTTTCTACGGGGCCAAAATCGGTGTACTGGGCCTCAACGGCTCCGGTAAATCCACCCTGCTGAAAATCATCGCGGGCCTCGATCAGAACTACGAGGGCAAAATTGAGTTTGAAAAACAGTTCAAAATCGGCTTCTTGGAACAGGAGCCGACGCTCGACGACACCAAGACCGTCCGCGAAATCGTGGAGGAAGCGGTACAGCACATCGTGGATTTGCTGAAAGAAAACGAAGACATCGGGGAGAAACTGGGCGCAGTCACCGACGACGACGAGATGATGAAACTCATTGATCGTCAGGGAGAAGTACTCGAACAGATCGAGCATGTCGGCGGCTGGGAGTTGGATTATCGCCTCAACGTCTTCATGGACGCGCTGCGCTGCCCAGACAATGACCGCCCCATCAAAATTTGCTCTGGCGGTGAGCGCCGCCGCGTCGCGCTGGCCCGCTTGCTGCTTAGCCAGCCAGACATCCTGCTGCTGGATGAGCCGACCAATCACTTGGATGCAGAGTCCGTCGCTTGGCTGGAGCAGTACCTCCAAAACTTCCCCGGCACGGTCATCGCCGTCACCCACGACCGCTACTTTTTGGACAACGTGGCAGGCTGGATTCTCGAACTGGACCGGGGCGAAGGCATCCCTTGGCAGGGCAACTATTCCACTTGGCTGGAGCAAAAAGCCAAGCGACTCGCTCAGGAGGAACGCACCGACGACAAGCGCCGCAAGCAACTCGAACGCGAACTCGAATGGGTGCGCATGGGTGCCAAAGGCCGACAAGCCAAAGGCAAAGCCCGCTTGACCGCCTACGAAAAAATGGCTGGCGAAGAGGGCAAGGAGAAAGAAGCCAAACTCGAAATCTGGATACCGAACGGAGCGCGCCTGGGTGACAATGTCATTGATGTCCAGGGTGTTAGCAAAGCCTTTGGCGATCGCATCTTGTTTGAAAACCTAACTTTTTCTATCCCGAAAAACGCCATTGTTGGCATCATCGGGCCCAACGGCGTGGGCAAGTCTACGTTGTTTAAAATCATCACAGGGCGTGAAAAACCCGATGCGGGTACCGTGACCATCGGCGATACCGTGCAGATGAGTTATGTGGATCAGAGCCACGAAAACCTGCTGCCCGAAAAGACGATTTATGAAATCGTGAGTGAAGGCAACGATCTCATCCAAGTCGGCAATGCCTCCGTCAACGCCCGCGCCTACCTCTCGCGCTTCAATTTTATGGGCGGCGACCAGCAGAAAAAACTGGGTGTATGCTCTGGTGGTGAGCGCAACCGTGTCCACCTCGCCATGACTCTGAAAGAAGGCGGCAACGTGCTGCTGCTTGATGAGCCGACCAACGACATCGACGTGAACACGCTTCGTGCGCTGGAGGAAGCCCTCGAAAACTTCGCAGGCTGTGTGTTGCTCATCAGCCACGATCGCTGGTTCCTCGACCGCCTCGCCACCCACATCCTCTCCTTCGAGGATGATGCCGAAGTGGTGTTTTTCGAGGGCGATTTCACGGCTTACGAAGAGATGAAAAAGGCCAAACTCGGGGATATCACGCCACACCGGCCCAGGGTGAAGCACATCATGTAAGTGATTGGAGGAGTGGTGATTGGTGGATCAGTGCAAACGCATCAAAATCTGGAAGCCCCGGAGAGCCCGTCCCGATGAAGTCGCATATGCGTTCGGGAAGAAATACGGAAGGTGTAAAAGATTGAAGTTCAATAGACCTTATGTGGAAAAATTGATTAAACACCTGCGCTCTTGCACGAGGAGTAATTTCGGATCGGGCTTTTGACTCTCAAGTTGTGCAAGGCGCA
>JAYSUY010000142.1:0-6177 GCA_043718855.1 Saprospiraceae bacterium
CCCCGCTACTTCCTCACGCTATCGTACCGAGGCACCCGGTACAGCGGCTGGCAGGTGCAGCCCAATGCACCCTCTGTGCAGGCTGCTTTGGAAGCTGCGCTCAGCACCTTGCTCCGCCAGCCAGTAGACATTGTGGGTTGTGGGCGCACCGATGCGGGCGTTCACGCCCGCCACTACGTGGCTCATTTTGATGCCGAAAGCGACCTTCCGCCTACCTTCCTCATCCGACTCAACGCCTTGCTGCCCGACGACGTAGCGGCACACGACATCCGCCCTGTCGCCGCCGATGCCCATGCTCGCTTTGATGCCTTGGAGCGGAGTTACCAGTACCACATCGCGCTGCGCAAAGACCCCTTCGCCGTCGAGACGGCTTGGTTTTTCCCGCAGCACCAGCGGCTTGATTTGGAAAAAATGCAGGAAACTGCCCGTTTGCTGCCGCAATACGCCGCTTTTTTTCCGTTTTGCAAAACCCACAGTGGTGTCGACACCTACAACTGCGAACTCCGCCACGCCGAGTGGCAGCACTTGCCAGAGCAGCACCGCCTCATTTTCCACATCACGGCCAACCGCTTCCTGCGGGGCATGGTGCGGCTGGCGGTGGGGGCTTGCCTCCACGCTGGTTTGGGAAAAATTCAGGTCGCCGATGTCCGCGAAGCGCTGGAGGAGCAAAAAACAATGAAAAAAGCCCTGAGCGTACCGCCGCAGGGCTTGTTTTTGACAGAGGTGAGGTACTAAGAGAAGGTGATTAGAAATCTATGCCATCGCCATTTCCCGCCATTCTTCCCGCACCTCGGGCTGCCGGAAACCCAGCACAATGTCTTGTTTGGCGACACCTTTTTCAATAAGCCAGTAGGCCACTTTGCGGTCGGTGCCGTCATGCTGAATCCAAACCGTGCCGTCCTGCTTTACATCGAGGTGCAAGAACGCGTTGTACTCGCGGTGCTTGCTGTACCAGCCCACTGAGAACAGAATGAAGTGTCCTCCCGGTTCGTCCACGACCATTTGGGTTTCCACATCATCTTCCGCTGGGATCATCCGGTAGATTTCTTCGACAATCTCCCGGGCTGCCTTTTTGTACTTTTCTAACTTAGCCATTTGACAATCGTTTCGGTGTGAACATTAAAAATCACCATCCGCACTTGGAACCGCTTGGCCACATCAATAAAAAAGGGATCGTCGAAAAAACTCTCGTAGAAGGTTTCTGGGATAGCGAGGTATAAAACCCGGTCTGCCTCCCTCCGTTCGAGTGCTACCAAATAAATCAGAAACTGCCCCAGCGCATCCTCGAATTGGTCGAGATCGGACGCGCCAGAGAAACTTTTGATTTCGACGGCAATTTTCTCTACGCCTTTTTGGGCAGCGATAATTTCGGCACCCAAGTCAATAAAACCTTTTCGTCTGCCTACTCGAAGGAAGTAAGGGTCATGGGTGATTTCCCACCCAGACTTGTCAAGCGCGTGGCGGACGGTGTCGTGGTATTTGTCCTTCGCAGGCATGGCTCGAAATTTTTTGACAAAGATAGGCCAAGCGTTTTCAAAACGTCACCTCCAGCACCTTCTCTTCCTTATCCCGCTTCACCTTCACCTTCGTGCTGTCGCCTTTTTTGAACATCGAAAGCCCCTTCATGTAGTCCTGAATGTTCTTGACCGGGATATCGCCCATGCCCACGATCACGTCTCCTTTTTTCAGGCCGGCTTTGGCGGCTGGCTTGCCGTCTGTCACGCCGTCCACGTGTACGCCCTCGCCCTCCCAAGTGTAGTCGGGCATAATGCCGAGCGTGACCTTGAAGCGCGGTGTGTTCTCCTCCTTGCTTTTGGTGGTTTGGAAAGTGAGTTTCGGCTCCTTGTCCAGCGCCTCGATGACCCGCACGGCCAGTTCGAGCACCTGCTTTTGGCCCGCGAAGTTGATCTTGTCCACATCGTCGCTGGGCTTGTGGTAGTCGGAGTGCTGGCCAGTGAAAAAGAACAGCACCGGGAGGTCTTTGAGGTAAAACGAAGTCTGGTCGCTTGGCCCCACGCCCGCGCTGTCGAGTTTGATGCTCAGGTCGCCTTTCAGGCTGTTGAGCGTCGGCACAAAGTTGGGGGCCGTGCCCACGCCGCCCACCACGAGGCGTTTTTCGGCGTTGAGCCGCCCGATCATGTCCATATTGAGCATGAAACTGACTTTGGAGAGGTCAATCGTGGGGTTTTCGACAAATTTCTTGGAGCCGACCAAGCCGAGTTCTTCGCCTGAAAAGCAGAGGAACAGGAAGTTGTGGCTCTCCTTCTGGCCGTTGTGGGCAAAGTATCGGGCCAGTTCGAGTACCCCGGCAGTGCCGCTGGCATTGTCGTCGGCACCGTTGTGGATTTTTCCGTCGGGGTTGGCTTCCAGCGAGTTGTGGTCGTGGCCCAGGCCGAGGTGGTCATAGTGCGCCCCGATGACGATGGTGTGCGTCGCGCCGTTGTCCAAGTATGCCGCCACATTTTGACTCACAATCTGTGGCGCTGCGGCATCTATGTTTCCGTGTGGGTCTGCTTTCCGAAAGGTGAAATGGTGGAGCCACGTGCCGTTGTCGCCCTTCGGCGCGAGGCCGGCTTTTTTGAACTGTTTGGCCAAGTAGGAGGCTGATTTGCGCTCTTGCTTGGAGCCGGTGCCGCGCCCTTTGCGCTTGTCGGCAGCCAGCCATTCCACGTCGCGGCGCAGGTTGGGTTCAGAGATGGTGGTGGAAACTTGTTGGCCGACAGCGGCTTGCGCCAGCAGGAGCAGCGCAGTGAGTGTGGTGAGGAATCGCATGGTGCGGATTTTTTTAAAAAGGAAAAGCAAAAGGCAAAGGGCAATTTTCCAAAAGGCAAAAGGCAAAAGGCAAGGGGCAAGGGGCAAAGAGCAAAGGGCAAAAGGCAATTTTCCAAAAGGCAAAAGGCAAGGGGCAAAGGGCAAAAGGCAATTTTTTATAAGCAAAGGGCAAAGGTAATTGGGCATCACAAATGATGGGCAGGTGGCACCTACATTGCTTTTTGCTTTTTGCCCTTTGCCCCTTGCCCCTTGCCCCTTGCCCTTTGAAAAATCGCCCTTTGCTTTTACCCTTCCAGCACCTGTGCGGCGTGGCCTTCGGTGTCTACTTTGGCGATGATGCGCTCGATGCGGCCAGTTTCGTCAATCACAAAAGTGGTGCGGTGGATGCCGTCGTAGGCGCGGCCCATGAATTTTTTCTGCCCCCACACGCCGTAGGCCAGCGACACGGCGTGGTCTTCGTCGGCCAGCAAGTTGAACGGCAGGTTGTATTTTTCTTGAAATTTGATGTGCTTTTTGACTGAATCGGGGCTGACTCCAAGCACTTCGTAGCCCTTGGCTTGGAAGGAAGCGTAGTTGTCGCGTAGACTACACGACTCAGCGGTACAGCCTGGCGTGTCGTCTTTTGGGTAAAAATACAACACCAATTTTTTGCCCCGATAGTCAGCGAGACTGAGGAGTTGGCTTTTTTCGTTGGGGGCGGAAAAATCAGGGGCGGCATCGCCCTCTTTCAGGTGGAACATTTTTTAAAACGATAAATGGTGAACGGGCAAAACACGGAAGATAGCGCATTGTTGGCCGTAGGGGTATGGACAGGGTCGTCTCGCGTTGGCGCTCGGTGAATCTGCGAATAATGCGTTAGGGCAAGTGATCGGTTCTCAGGCTTATTGACCGGGTGACTTCAAGTCGCCCGGTCAATAGACTATTGATCTTCAATGTCCTCTTGCCACTGTTGGCGCCCTTTTCTGCCGCTGTTGGCATCCTCGCCAACAGTAGCCGCGGAGTGAGTACTCAAGCCTAAACACTCGTTCGTTTCTGGTTAGCGAGGACACCAGCAAGGGTAGAAACCCGTGCAGAACTTCCTGACTACCTGAGTGTGGCGACGCGGCTATGAGCGAATACTCATTGGCGGTAGTTTAGGCAGGGAAAGCAGTCTAATTTTGAGCCATTCTTTTCACAAAAAAACAATGACATGAAAAAATTACTGCTGCTACTCGTCCTGTTTTCCCTGATTTCGACCACTGTAAAAGCCGATTATGGCAATTGCGTAGTGTATCACGCGAAGTTCTACCTGAAAAACGGAGATATTTTCAATGGCTGCTTTGAATTCAGCAGTGACGGCGAAGAGGCAAACCTCAACAAAAACAACTCCAACCGATTCTGCAACGACAAAGGTGTTTTTGACCTGTTCAAAAAGAAACAGCGCGGAAATAGCAAGGTTGAGGTGTACAAAACGCTGCACTATGTTCAGCCGCGCCCCTTGCACAAGCGGCAAGAAGATGTGCTATCAGACTATGGTTTTGTGCTGGGAAAGGACAAGGTTTTGCTGGACTCCAACAGCATATCGAAGATGGTTTTTTGGAGCGCGGAGTATTCAAAACGATACTGGTACACTTCCGAAGTGATCATTGGGACGGTCGGTATGCTTGACACGATTCAGCAGCAGAAATACTGGAATCATCTGCTTTTCTCTACTGATAACTGGGAAACGGACAGTTTTGCTTTTCAAGAATATGGCTTTTTTGATGGCGCATACTATGGTTTTGCTCTTTACAATTATAACCCTAAAATCAACATCCCTGAGTTAAAACGACTGGTTAGCCTCAAATTTCCAATCAACTATGAGGCTGATTTACAGGAATTTAAGCGCAAAAACAAGGTGAAGGAAGGGCAAGAGTGGACTCCGAAGTTGCAACGCTTGCGTGAAGAAGCGGTCGCTCGAAAACTGCAATCTGTGAAAGAATGGTTCTGGAAAAAAGGCATCCTCATGGTGGCTGTCAACGGAACCTGTTGAACCAATCAACCGCCGACTTTCACCTCCTTTGCCCTAAACTCAACTGTACTGCTGCTTTCGGGGGTATCTGCCGTTTCGGCGTTCCAACCTTGCCTCAGCCGTCTACCCTCCACCCTCTACCGTCCACCGCGTGATGAACTTGACCTACAACCCGAACTACCCCGCCATCGAAGACCTCCGCGCCCGAGCCCGCCAGCGCATTCCGCGCTTCGCTTTCGAGTACCTCGACGGCGGCTGCAACGAAGATGTGAACCTCCGTAAGAACACCGCTGAACTTCGGGAAGTGGAGTTGAAGCCGTTTTACCTCAAAAACTACGGCGGGGCGGACTTGAAAACCGAACTGTTCGGCCATGTGTACGATGCGCCCTTTGGTATCGCGCCCATCGGTTTGCAAGGCCTGATGTGGCCCGGCGCGCCAGAGATTTTGGCGCGGGCAGCGGTGGCGCACAACATCCCGTACATCCTCAGCACCGTCGGCACGGCCAGCATCGAGCGCATCGGCGAAGTGACGGAGGGACGATTTTGGTACCAACTGTATCACCCCGCCGACAACGCCTTGCGCGACGACATGCTAGATCGTGCTGAAGCCGCAGGTTGTCAGGTACTGGTGCTGCTGTGCGACGTGCCAATTTTTGGCTACCGCCCCCGCGACATCCGCAACGGGCTGTCGCTGCCGCCCAAAATGACTTGGCAAAACATCCTGCAAATCATGGGCAAGCCCACTTGGGCCCTCAGCACGCTACTGCATGGGCAGCCCAATTTTGCTACCCTGAAAAAGTATATGCCGCCCGGGCTAAACATGAAACAACTGGGCGAGTACATGAACCAGACGTTTTCACGCAGGATGAACGAGGAAAAAATCGCCGTCATCCGTGACCGCTGGAAAGGAAAAATTGTGCTGAAAGGCGTTGCTACTGAGGAAGATACGGCAATGGCGATGCGGCTGGGGTTGGACGGCATCATCGTATCGAATCACGGCGGGCGGCAGTTGGACGCGGGCGAGTCGTCCATCCACTCGCTTGTACCCATCGTTCAAAAATATGCCGGGCAGATCAAAATCATGCTCGACAGCGGAGTGCGCTCCGGCCCCGATGTGGCGCGGGCATTGGCGAGCGGCGCGGAGTTCACTTTCCTCGGCAGGTCGTTCATGTACGGTGTGGCGGCGCTGGGCAAGGCGGGCGGCCAGCACACGATTGCTATCCTAAAAACCCAACTCAAGCAGGTGATGGAGCAGGTGGGCTGCGAGCGGGTGGAGGACTTCCCGAGGCATTTGGTTTGAAAAAATCGTAAAAACTTAGCCCAACGCCCATCGAGATAGTAATAGGACGCGGATTGAACAGATTGGACGGATTAGACACGGATTTTTCGAGATTGCATTTTACGTCCCTAAAAAT